>JADFYL010000114.1 GCA_015233045.1 Nitrospirota bacterium
TCTCAAAAACCCTTTTTATCGATAGGTGCAAATTCCTATATCGGAGCTTGGGTCATGTGATTATATTGACATAAAGCGGCAAAATATGCGCTGTCTATGCGCCTCCGGGAAGTTGCGGTGGTGGGGTGCTTATTTATAACTATTTATATTTACGAGATATTTTTTTTGGCACAGCACTGGCGTGAATCTTGCAATAGTTAAAGTTATCATGGGAACTGACGATTATATAAGTAAGGAGGAAAACAATATGACAGTCAGCGCTGTGTATACCGAGCACTTCAATATTTACTGTAAAGAAGAGGGGTTGCTTATCCCTCAGGACAGATGTGTGAGCTATCAGATGAAAAATGGGCAGGGTTGTTTTTGGTGCGGGTATTATTCGAGTGAACTGTTGAGATGACGATTTCGGTAATGTCATCCTCAAATAGGAAATCTCGCATGGCTCAGCCTCCAGTTCTGTCGAAGTCTGAGGCTGCGCGTCCAACTGTCCGCTAAAAAAAATCTTCATATCCGCTTAATGTAGTTTTACAACTAAAAACTCCTGTGGTATAATAACCGCGATGAAGGGATTAGATATTATCAACGGCTCATACAGAAGTCCGCGGCCTGCGAGGACGTCCGGGTGGATTCCGTCGTTACGGTTTTACAGGAGGCTGCTTGACATTTTGTACAAGCTGGGGGTTGAGGCAAAGAAAAATGGTCTAGTGAACGATAATTTCCATGCCACTGCTTATGGTATTTTAAAGGCGCTTGAGGGTAGCGGGGTAGAGTTTGAGGTAAACGGGGTGGAGAATGTCAGCAGTGTTGACGGGCCTTGCGTATATATGCCAAATCACATGAGCGTGCTGGAGACCTTTGTCTTGCCAGGTTTTATATGTCCATACAAGGAGATGACCTTTGTCATAAAGGACAGCCTGTTGAAATATCCCGTGTTTAGGGACGTGATGGTTGCGATGGATTCTGTGGTCGTAAGAAGGGTAAACGCACGGGATGACCTGAATGTAGTCCTTACTGAGGGGGCTAAGAAGCTGGCTGGTGGGAAGTCTATGATAATATTTCCCCAGAGTACGAGGACGCTGGATTTTTCGCCGAAAAATTATAACACGATGGGAATAAAGCTGGCCCTGCGGGCGGGAGTGCCGGTAGTGCCGGTAGCTGTTAAATCAGACGCGTGGCGGGCTGGCAGGTTTTTGAAGGATTTCGGCAAGATAGACGCGTCAAAGAAGGTCTATATCACCTTTGGAAGGCCGATGAGGATAAAGAACAGGGGTGCTGAAGAGCATAGGGAATCCATAGAGTTCATATGTGGGTGGCTTGAGAAGTGGGGCGTGAATGTTGTGCGATAGGAGATGGCGGCGCTGTAACCTTAGTCAATAGACAAAACATGTGCGAAATACGGGTGAAGGGGGGTTACCCCCCTTCGTCTTTAATCCTTTCAGACATCCCAACGTGCTTGCCTTCGTTAATGTTAAAACATTATCTGAATCCCTGCCGTCATAAACCATGTGGTTCTCATCTGTAGACCGTTGAGGTACTGGTACACCGGCATACCGCCCTCAACACCGACGCTGAAAGGTCCCTTCGCGAAGCTCAAACCCAGTATAGTGTCCAGACGCTGTCCACCGTAATTTGACGTCACCGCGTCGGGCATGGAAGCTCCGGTGATTATTTTGGCTATCTCCTGGTCTGCCCCCCTTATTTTGCCGGTGTCGTTATAAGCCAGGCGAAACCATGCCGAGGCAGGCCCAAGGGCGCGCTGAATCCATGTCATTGCCTGAAAGCTGTCCCCGTACCTCCAACCGTTACTGTTGTTGCCGGTGTGCCATGTGTACATGGCCTGCCCTCCATAGTTCCAGTTCCCGTCGTCTGTTGTCTTTGATAATGTTAGTGCGGGTTTCAGGTCGAACGTGCCGCCGCCAAGCTGCATGTCGTAAGGCGCACGGTAGGTAGTTCCCATCATTACGGTTGTCTGATTGATGTTACCGGTGGGGAGATTTAGGCCAAGACTTCCTACCAAATATTTACTTATTTTGTATATGCCTCTTATCTCCGTATCTCCAAAGCCGCTCGTTTCCATCGGAGCCTCGGTTTTTAACGCCCCACTGCCGGACATCCCACTGGAGGAGCTGGAGGACATTGAACTATTGGAGGACATGCCGCTGGAAGGACTATTGGACATTCCGCTTGATGAGCTGCCGGACATCCCACCTGATGAACCACTTGACATCCCACCAGAAGAACTGCTGCCGGACATCCCGCTTGATGAGCTGCTTGATGAGCTTGCAGGCCCCATGTCCATAATCATACCCATTTTCCTAGTTTGATAATTCCCCATTGCCATCACAGTCAGTTCATCAGTGATTCCATACATTGCCATCAGCATCTGCATACTCATAGTCATATGGGTGGGGATCATCATATATTCGTATGGTGTCTTTCTCTTATATCCGACATCGGCTGTTTTGACGTTAGAGCTGCCGGCCCCAAGGCCGTTCATGTTCATATACATAAACTTGTAATTAACCATCCACATACCGGCAGGATGGGTATGATAGACATCGTCGCTAAACGCCGGGTTATATGTAAGTTGAGCGCCTGGTTCCATTTGCATGTGCATCATGTCATGGCCGCCGTGCATGTGATGGGCGTCCGAAGGCGCTTGAACTATTTCATTGCGTGTAGTGTCGAGGGCGGCATCGAAAGTAGTTACTTCCCCCCCGTTTGTCGCAACGTATTTGGCGGCGTCTTCCTTTTTGGCAAAACTCCATTTCGCCACAGGACTCATAACCCCCTCTTTCTTTCCACCGACTACCCAAAAAGCCGTCATGGCGTCAATCAGTTCCTTTGTATTATAATCGGCTGCCTTAATCTCCTCAATTTTCGCATCGGGGTGTTGCTTCAAGTAGGTCGCGGCACAATTAAGACAGCACAAATCCACCTGTTTTCCATCGGGCAGGACAATCCGCATATGGCTTCGGGCGTCGGGCTGCATCCCGCACACCGCGCAATTTCCACCTGTTTCACCGGCAGCCACAACTGCCACGGCGCTGAATAACAAACACGCCGCAAGAATAATCGACATAACTCTCATCGTAAGTTCTCCTGATCACCGAAAATAGACCTTCCCTAAAGGAGGTCTTACCCTACACTATTGTGTTTAGAGCCGGTTAATTCTCAGGCGGGTAATCTGGAACGACAGGTATGGAGTTAAGTCTGAAAAGAGCGTTTATCACGCAGAGGTATTTGATATATCCCAGCGCGGCGAACTCGAACAGTGGTTCATAAATAAAGAATATATCCGCGTTATTAGAGATTTGAAAACCGGAGAAATGGCATACATTCAAGCTGCAAACCACAGGCTTGCCCGTGTTAAAGGTGAGATTTACGGGCGCTGACAAGAAAGACGCTATGAGGCATATCACAATCACGATAGCCGATAACCTAAGAGCATGCCGCAAAACGCCCTCGCTTCCGGCATCTAATGTCACTAATGATCCAAGTCCCGACATTCTTACACTCATTGTGAGCGCCAGTATAGCATATCTCCTGATGAAATGAAAACGAACTAAAGACCTTGCACCTGTTTCTGCACTGAATATTTTATAATGCCATTTTAAAATCGTTGTCTGCAATCCCTGCATCTTTTATGATTGCCCTAAGTGTGTATGGATTTAGAGGCTTGTGATTTAGGACTACAACACGATAAGTTCTGTTAGACATCCCGACATGCTTGCCTTTGCTGACGACTATGAACCTAAATTTCCCGAATGCTTTAATCGCACGCCCCGTATATATATCAGTGAAAAGCATTTACAAGATGGACTTCCACCTATCCTTTGTCATTCCGATGAGGGTGTGTGGTAAATATAAACCGCCAATAAATACGCCCCTATAATAAATGGTTCGCTTCTTGTCATGATTTTGTGCATAAATAGGAAAAAATACTCATTTATTGCGTGTAAAACATGGTGGTTTTCTATGGTGAACGACAGCATTTCCAATATTATCACATAAACAATGTGGCTCAATACAAGAAAAGACAATGCCTCTGTCAGCGCACGTTTTTTCCTTTTAATCAATGGCAGCAGCGCCGCTATAATCGCGGCCGTCACAGGCGTATTATACGTAAACGAGTTGATAGACATTGGAATAACCCTCTCTCCCTGTTTCAGCGAACCAAAAAATACTGTAAACATGTCCTTCTCTCTATGAATATCTACATATGCCGCGTGAGTGAATTGTCCTATCACATTAGAAATTATGTGTAATAAAACTGTCCCGTATTGTTCCTTTACTTGTATCCAGATTAATAAAAAAACAACATATGATATAAAAAATATCGTGGCTGTCTTTAATAAATTACTACGAAGTTTTGGTGGCATTGAAATGCAGGTATGTAAAGAATATAACAAGCGCAAACGCTATCATCATTCCCTGAAGGACATATATGTGAAAGTATTCAAAGAGTTTTGGATAGTAAACCCCTACAAAACCTAAAATGGTTAACCTTAAGATGTTGCCTATGTGGATTAAGACTATTCCTGCGGAGATGCCGAGCAGCTTCCTTTCCCATGAAGCGGGGAATGCCGCCACGGCGGAAGCATATATCAACATCGCCTCAATACCGTTACAGCCAAACTTCACACTCATAGAAAAAGAAGGGTTGCTGTTTGATTTGTTAACACGGGGTTGGATGGTGATTATAGAATCAGTAAATGTCGAATTTTGATTTAAAATATTTAAAAGCCGCGTCGCTTGAACGACTAAGACCTTAGTCAGCAGTTCACTTGGGTTCATTTTATTAATAATTTTAATGTTGACAACGCTGTAGGCAATTAATAATATCAATATATAGGTAAATACAAGCCGCCTAACGCTATGGTCAACATATTTATTAGATGTGGCTTTCATATATTGTAAATCCATATCATTTTAAAACTCACACGAAATCAACTCCACAAGATAATAAACTGGATTCCCGTCTACGAGCGGGAATCCAGAAACATTCGTATAATAGATAGTGTGCCTTATACAAGCTCTTCCTTGCTCAAACGAATACATGCCGCTATCGGAACCCCGTTCATTAATCTTTGATGTTATATATATATCACTGATGAGACAAACACGTCCCGCACTTCTTACTAAAGAACAACTGCAACAAAAAAATCAAGCATTAAAAAAATCCTCTGTTTGTGCAACCCCTCGCAAGGTCACGTCACGATGAGCGGCAAGTACAAATACAAAAGGTTTAACCTGCTTCCCACGCGCCTGTTCAGTGAGGGAACTATAGGTGTCAGGTCTTGACGCCTACCCTTTAAGCGGCTTATCCCTCATGCGATTTACGATACAGAAAAATCCAAACGGCCCTTCAGTGCCGTCATTGCGAAGCTGGTGTATGTGTAGCGGCGGCACATAGGCAACATCAAATGGTCGCAGTGTGTGGCTGCCGCCATCGCAAATCAATGTCCCCGTGCCCCTGACGCATATGATTACATGGACATGGACATGTTTCTCCAAGGAAGAGTACCCTCCCTCATCAATCTGAAAATATCTCACATCGAAATCGGTCACACCGAAGTTTTTCCCGATCAGTTCGTGTCTTGTTATGTTCATAAAGTCGAATTCGCCGCCGGTCTTATAAACCATCGGCGTGACACCGTCCCATCGGTAATCTTTGCTGAATGAAAGGCGGATTTTAGGTGCGCCTGATGATGTACAATTACCCGCGTTTAAATCGCATGACGATTCGGTGGTCAGGGGACTATCGGCAGGTTTACGTTCAATAAATAACCCGCGTATCTTATCCATAAAAACACGTGTACCGACAGAGAGGTCTTTTCTATCTTGTCCATGCAGCGCCCCGCCTATCAGGTAAATAGTATCAGGGCCGTAACGCTCCGCCATGTCGGCAATATTATTGAGGGACATGCCGCCGGCCGGCGCTGGAAACGACTGCCTTAAGCCGCCTAAACAGCCCCTAAGGGCATCGTTTAATCGCCTACACTCATCTGAACTAAAACTGAACCTGCCCCCAACGTTCGGGTAAATTGACACATCCGCCCCGGCCAAACGAAAAATCGTGCCAAGAAGAACCGACGGCGTTATGCCGTGGCGAGGGTCGTGAAAATTCGTCCCCGTGAGCGCCGGGTGTGCCATTACAACAATTGGATAGTTGGCAGACAAATGCCTTGACGTATCTAACCCGACAAGATATGGGGCGATTAATATCCCTGCGGCGCCGTGGCTAACGGCAAACTCCACCTGCCTTTCAATTACATCTGCCCCGGCAAGAACGTTCGGGATGTAGAGGCATCGCTTTCCGGTCTTATCAGCCGCCCTTTCTACCGCCTCAAGGCACTTAAGGACGCGCTCTTTAAAGCCGCAAAAACTGTGGTCAACAAGGCCGTGGTCGTCTTTTACAATGTCCCCGCCGCCAAGGGCGAAGGCGGAGGCGGTTGCGGCAAATTCAGCGGGGGATGCCCCCATAGGTTTGAGCGCGGTAGCCAACAGTGGCCTGCCATAGACGCCAAGCAGCGCCCTGATGCCTTCTATGCCGTAGTTAGGGCCTTTAAATGTATCAAGAAATTCGCGGGGGAATTCTATGCCTGTGATTTTGATATTTGTTTTAATTGAGATATTGCCGTATAGGACATTTAGAAGCTGCGGCAACTGCCAGCCGGTTATCCCGGCGGCATATGCGATTTCAGCGGCATATCGGTCTTCGTCAATAGGGGTGATTTGCCTTATTGCACCGATTATGCAATTCGTTATCTCTTCATGTAAAGGAAAATCAATGGGCAGCTCAACCGTCTGTTCATAGGCGATCTCTTTGGCGGCCTTATACGCGTCAGCGGCGTCTTTGCCGGTCAGTTCATATGTTACGACAATCGGTGCATCCACGTTATACTAGTACCAAAATGCGCTCATAGAAGTAAAGAGATTTCATTGTCTTGCGCTGTGCCTTGACACGGATATCCTAAAGTATTTACAGTTAAGCATGGAGATGGTAAAGAATGCCTAAGCAGGTACACAAAGAGGGGGAGGCGTACCGGTACATGGAAAACGCCAGTGAACTACTGAAAGCCGCTTCCATTGAAGGTAATTTCTATAGCGACAAGAAGCCGGTTCGTGAAGCCTTTGGAACGGCATACTTTGCCATGCTGGAGGCTATTAATGAAGTCCTGATAAAGAAGGGATTAACGGTTAAAGAGTTGCCAAAGTCAGTTGACGGTTACAGGGCAGCTTTACAGAAATATGTATCTGTCAATAACGGCAAGCTCCTGAGAGAGTTTGAAAACCTCTATGAAACCTTGCATATCGGAGGATATTACAGAGGGTTGTTTAGAGGTGTTAAGCTTGTCAAATACGCTATGAAGGATACAGAAGACTTTATCAAGAAGCTCTTGCCTTGAATCCGCACGGAATAAATGCCTGTTCTGCCAATTGTAAAGAACTGCGTTGCTGCCCTGTGCCTTCAAGTTGTCTATATCTGCCAATAGGGGCAAGATGTAGGAGCATCCCCATGCGCCGCACACCCGCAGAACTTGCCTATTAAACCTAGACAAAAGAATTCTAAGTGTCTATGTTTCAGATTTTCCTAATATGCACTTTTACCAAGTTTGAAAAAATGATGCG
>JADFYL010000115.1 GCA_015233045.1 Nitrospirota bacterium
AAAAAAAAAGGGGGGCTGGCCTACTATTGTGACACAGTCTGCAAGCCGGAATGACGGAAATGGACAGGGGCAAGATGACAACAATCTAAGCAACTACCGCTTACTTATGATGGAAAACAAATTTACCGTGGCCGTCAAACATTTAGTAATTGACTGTACACTAAGTTTTATGATATAAAAGCAGCTGTGAGAATCATAATAAGTATCTGCATGATATTAGCCGCCGCAACGATAATGCCATTCATGGCGCCGCGCAGTGCCGCCGCCATGAATGGCTGCGATACGAACTGCGCCTCCTGCCATAAACTCGACAAACAGGAGGCCGCCGAGATTGTCAGTGGCCTTAATCCCGGCCTCAGCGTAGAGGGGGTTGCGGTGTCCCCGTCAAAGGGCCTGTGGGAGATTATCGTAAAGTCAAAGGCTGAACCAAAAGGAGAAAAGGTCATCCTGTATCTGGATTTTTCTAAGGGCAACCTTTTCGTCGGAAAGTTAATCAAGCTCAAGACAAAAGAAAATCTGACAGATAAGCGCAACATGGAGTTAAACAAAGTGGATTACTCGTCTATACCCGTCAAGGACGCTCTCCTGCTGGGTGAAAAAACTGCCAAACACAAGATCATTATCTTTACCGACCCCGACTGTCCTTATTGCAAAAAACTCCATGAGGAGATAAAGAAAATAGTTGCCAAAAGATCAGACATAGCCTTTTACATACTTCTGTATCCTATATCGAAGCTCCATCCTGACTCCATGAAAAAGTCACGGGCGGTCGTGTGTGCTAAATCGCTTCAGCTTCTTGATGACGCGTTTGATAAGAAGCCGATGCCAGAGCCTGCTTGCGGCGCTAAGTCTATTGATGATAATATTAAGACGGCCGAGGGACTTGGCATCACCGGCACTCCGGCAATCGTATTGCCTGATGGGGTGCTCATCAGAGGCGCAATGCAGGCGGAAGAGCTTCTCCATCTGATAGATAAAGATAAGTAGACTAGCCAGCGGAATACGGGGTGAAGGGGGATTATCCCCCCTTCGTCGTTAATTCTTCAGGGAGACATCGGCGGCGTGAAAGACGAACTGCACACACAACTGATTTGTAAGGGCTTTTGTGAGTTTTACTCAGAGGGTAAGGACTCCATGCTTTGCAGGGCCTATGAGTTTGCGCGGGATGCCGTACCAGTAGAAAGACTACAGGAGATATTGGAAAAATCGCAAACAACATCACCAACCTTCGCGTTTGACACATTCATCAAGGGGCATATCTGCGCGGAGTGCGATTTTCGCGTGGATGGATGTGACTACGCCGACGGCCTAAACAGCCCCCCGTGCGGCGGATACAAGGTCATAGAGCTGTTAAAGGAACATGGGATTTAAATTCAGCAGGGCGGGTACTTTATATAACCTTCCCATTTAAAGAGCAGCTCTCTCGTAGCCCACAAATCCCCGGCGCAGTAGACGGCTATCTCCTTACATCTGCCGGCCTTAAACATGTCCTTGACGTCATAGCCCGTAACACCCTCAGATTTTGGGCTTTTTATGCCAAAAGTCCTGCACCACATGTCCATGCTGAAGCGCCTTCGGGCGGCGCCGTAAAATGTCAGCTTATCAAGCAAATCAATGTGTTCGTTGCCAAACCGGTTTGGCAATAAGTCCCGCGTCGGCTTGACATTGTGTACGGCGGAGCGAATCATTATAAACGGGCAGTCAAATCCACGGCCATTGAATGTGACGAATTTGTCATATTTTCTTATCACATCCCAAAACCCCTCAATGACTTCTTTTTCTGTGCAGGGGCGGTAGGTAATCCCGTTTTCCTCAGCTGGTTCGGCGGCATTGTCTTGCGCCTCAGCCGATTGATAATATACCACGCCCTTTTCGGTATCGGGATTTAACATACCGATGGCCACAATGACGGCGGTGTTGGGATAGAAGGAGAGAGACTCTCTTACCAATTGAATCTCCTCCTCCGTCTTAGCCAGCTTTAACAAATACTCCTGTACTTCGGGGTCAAAAGACTCAAGGTCTGCCCCGGCCGTCTCTATGTCAAATATTACCCTGGACACGCCTCTAAGCGGCCTTATTAAATTTCTTCATCACGTCCCATGTCTTTAGAATATCCACGGCGCGCTGAAGTTGTACGTCATCCTTTTCGTCCACCTCCAGGGGAGCGGCCTCCGCCTCTTCGGGGTCCTTCTCTTCCGCCTGTTCGTTTTCAAGATGTCCTTTTAAATCTTTTTCTCTCATCACCGGGCGTTCCTTGCTCTTGTCGGCCTTCTGCTTCACCACTATATCCGGCGTAATGCCCGTGTTCTGTATGGATGTCCCCTTTGGCGTGTAATAGCGTGCCGTTGTCAGGCGCAATCCCGAACCGTCAGAAAGTGGAAGGACGCTCTGCACGGAGCCTTTTCCAAACGTCGTGGTTCCTAATACAATTGCCCTGTTCCAGTCCTTCAGCGCTCCGGCAACTATCTCTGACGCGGAGGCGCTGCCCTCGTTCACCATCACAACCATAGGGAGTTTCTCGTACTTGCCATCGCCTTCTGTAAAAAATTCCTTCTTTTCGCCCGTCCTGTCCTTTATATATACCACCAGCTTATCCGGCGGCAAAAACTGCTCCGCAACCCCTACCGCCCCCTGCAGGAGGCCACCCGGGTCGTTTCTCAAATCCAGCAACAATGAGGTTACCTTTTTCTCTTTAAGCGCTGCAAGCGCTTTCTCTAAATCGGCCACCGTCTTTTCCTGAAACTGGTTTATTTTCACGTAGCCGACATCGTCGTTGATTACCTTATATTTAACGCTCTTCACCTTTATCGTATCGCGTACCAGCGTGAAGTCCCTCGGCTCTTTCCAGTCTTCCCTCATTATTGTTACCGTTACCTTTGAGCCTTTTGCCCCGCGCATCTTGCTCACCGCGTCGTAGAGCGTCATTTTCTCAGTCGTCTCCCCGTTTATCTTTACGATTGTGTCGCCTGCCTTTATGCCGGCCTGGTAGGCGGGCGTGTCCTCAATCGGCGAAATGACGGTTATCATCGCACTCTTTTTCCCTATTTGTATGCCAACGCCGCCAAACTCACCCTTTGTATCCACCTTCATTTCTTTAAACAAATCCGGCGTCATAAAGCTCGAATGTGGATCAAGAGAGTTCAACATCCCCTTGAGCGCGCCGTATATCAGGTCCTTAGACTTTACTTCCTCCACGTAATTGCTTTTTATTATAGATATTACCTCTGTAAACAACTTCAGCTCCTGATATGTGTCCGATTCGGCGCTTACCGACCTAACCGCCCACTTGCCTATCATTACACCACTTCCTACGAACACCCCAACTAAGACTATCGTCGGCAATATCATCCATATTATCCAAAACCGCACGCTCTTACTCATTCATCCTCCTAATTCTCCCTTTTCAACCACTGTAGTGGATTAATCGGTTTTCCCTTATATCTGATCTCAAAATATATCCCCACGGCGTTTATCAAGCTTGATGTTCCGGCGTTTCCTATCTGGCTTTTGGTCTTCACTATATCGCCAACCTTTGTAAACATGCCGCTCAGGTTGGCGTACACGGTATGGTAGCCCATGCCGTGGCTCAATATTACCACCTGCCCAAGCCCTTTGAACACATCCGCAAACACCACCTTGCCATCGTAAACCGCCCTTACGGTTGAATCCTGTTCAGAACTTATATATATCCCGTTTCTGTAAACGGGGGTCTTAAACTGGGGGTCATTGTGCGACCCATATGGGATGGACACATGGCCCTGTACTGGCCACGCCAAACTTCCCTTCAAATTTTTGAATTCCTTGCCGGACACTGTCAAATCGCTCTCTTTCTTTTCCTTTTCCAAAAAGCCGTTAAAACGATTCGACGTCGACTCCAGCTCTTTCAGCATCGAGCTGTATAAGGCCTTTTCCTTTCTCACGGCCTGTAGTATGTCCTCTCTTTCTTTTTTCTTCTGTGCAAGGTCAGCCTCGGAGCTTTTTAATTTATCCGCCTTCAATTTTAACTGTGTGGCGAGCGCCTGCAATTTCTTCTCCTTTTCCAACAGCTTATTTGACTGCTCCTGGTAAATCCCCATCTGCTTATATTCACTGCCAGACATCTTCGACAAATATCTTGTCGTCCTTAACATCTCGTAAAAACTGTCCATGTTTAATATTATCACAACCTTGTCAACGTCATAGCCGTAGCGCTGTATTACTTGCAGTCTGCTCTTCAGTGAAGCGCGCAGCGCGGTTATCGTCTTTTCAGCCGTTGCCATCTCCTGCCTCACTGTCTTTATGTTTTCCTCCAGCTCGGTGACCTGCGCCCTTTCTTTTTCAATCTGGCGCGTGATTTGCCGTAAATCATTGTCAGCCTTCTCCAGCTCATCCATAACACTCAGCTCTTTCTTCTCTGAATGCTCCAGTTTGTCCTTGTGGATTTTTATCTCTTCCTGAATCTTTTTATACTTGTCATTGGCAACCTCAGCGGCAAACACCGGCGCTAATACTATGCCATGAATCAACGCCAAAATAATTATCGGCAGCACCGCCTTACGCATTCTAATACTTCAGCCTTCCAAGTGCCAGCACCGACCCGCCCAGCCCTAACAACATCCCGACGGCCGGCAGCAGGTACATAAACTGCACCGGTATGCTCATAAACGTAAACATTGGAATATCCGCCACCAGCTTTCTAAGAAAATAATAATAAAACCCCATCAGCATCCCCGAACCCATTACCCCGCCTAGAATGCCTATTATACTGCCTTCTATGAAAAACGGCGCCCTCACAAACCACCTCGTCGCACCAAGGAGTTTATACACCTCTATCTCTTCCTTATGCCTGTAAAAAAGTATCTTCACCGTCGTGTAACATATGAACGTAACCGAACACACAAAGACAATCCCTATGCTAAGCCCCAACGCCCTCAACCCGCTCTTTAACGCATAGACAGAATCCATCAGCGCCTCCCCGTATTCCACGTCATCCACCGCCTTCATGGACTTTATCTTCTGTATCAGCCGCTTGACATCATCTACACGTACACCTTCACTTTTTATCTTCACGTCAAACGAATCGAACAGGGGATTGTCCGCGAAACCCTTGAGGATAAAATCATCCTTTTTTAATGATCTTCTCAGCTCGTCAAGAGCCTTTTCCTTTGATACGAATGTCACCACCTTAACTGTCGGCTCAGCCTTAATAGCCGCCAGCACGGCCTTGTTTTCCTCGCTTGTCACGCCATCTTTCAGTATGACCATCACGGTTAGCCGCTCCGGCAGCCTCGCCGTGAGCTTCTCAACGTTATATACGATTACGGCAACAGATACCAGTATAAACAGCATTACGCCTATAGAAAGCATGGAAAGGAGACTCATCCACTTCTCTTTAATGACGCTCTGAAGGGCCAGCCTTAGTGAAAACACCTATTCCTCCTCCCCCTTTAAGATGCCGCCCTCTAAGAAAAACACCTTTCTTGCCGTGTTTTTATAGAGTGCGCGGTTATGCGTGGCTATCAATATGGTCGTGCCTTTGGTGTTTATCTGCTTAAATATCCTCATTATCTCTTTTTCATTCTCTTCGTCGAGATTCCCTGTCGGCTCATCCGCAAGCATTACCGTTGGTTCTCCCACGATTGACCTCGCTATGGTGATTCGCTGCTGCTCACCCCCTGAGAGGGTCAACGGGTAGTTGTCCACCTTGTGCCTTAGGTTTACCATTTTAAGCACACTGTGCACACGTTCTTTGATTTCCCTTTCCATGAAACCGCGAATTCTAAGAGTCAGGGCGATGTTGTCATAAACGGTCTTATTGTTGAGCAGCTTAAAGTCCTGAAACACTACCCCGATGTTTCTCCTTACCAGCGGTATGGACGACGACTTCAGGTCTGCGGCGTTGCACCCGGCTATGGTTATCGTCCCTTCGTCAGGTTTCTCGGCAAGATACAGGAGTTTAAATAACGTGGTCTTCCCCGCTCCGCTTGGGCCGGTTATAAACGCCATGTCCCCTCGTTCCACTTTCAGGGATACATTACTCAGCGCCGCATGGCCGCCATAGGTCTTCGACACATTCTCTAATTCTATCATCTGCCGCGCCACCCTTGGGACGCCCCGTGTATCAAAAACGTCATAGCATTTAACACAGCGCTATTATAACGCAATTTTTATTTTATTGGAAGGAGTTTAAGTTATCTTTCTAAAATATTTTGTTTATATTTTCGCAAGCACCCTTTTTCTTACCCTTATCGCCTCTGAGTGGCCTTGAAATCCCTCGGAGTCAGCCATTGCCTCTACTGTATCGGCAATATCTTTGAGTCCAGCCGCCGTAAAATTTATTAGCGATGTCCGCTTTACAAAATCATACACGCCAAGCGGAGAGAAAAAACTCGCCGTGCCGTTTGTCGGCAGTACATGATTCGGGCCTGCCGCATAATCACCCAGCGGCACCGCCGACCATTTCCCTATGAACACCGCGCCCGCGTTTCTTACCAGCTCCATGTCTTTCTCCTGCGCCTTTGTCATTATCTCAAGGTGTTCAGGGGCTATTTCATTAACGCGGTCAAACATTTCCGCCGTGTCCGCGGCTATGATTATAGCGCCGTAGTTTTCCAACGATTTTATAGCTATTGCCCTTCTCGTCAATTTCTCAAGCTGCGCGTCCAGCTCTGTTAGTACTTTTTCAGCCAGTGCCCTTGATGTGGTAACCAGGATTGAAGAGGCGTTTTCGTCATGCTCAGCCTGGCTTAAGAGGTCTGCCGCTATGAAAGTCTCATCAGCCGTCTCGTCAGCCGCTATCACAATCTCCGAAGGCCCGGCAATCATGTCTATATCCACCGCGCCAAAGACCATCTTCTTTGCCGCCGCCACGTACGCGTTACCAGGGCCTACTATCTTATCAACCTTTTTAATGGTCTGCGTCCCATAGGCCATCGCGGCTATGGCCTGCGCCCCGCCAATAGCATAGGCCTCTGTCACCCCAACCGCCCTTATCGCCGCCATTACACAGGGATTAATCTGCCCATCAGGGAATGGCACACAGATGGCTATTTCCTTTACACCGGCTATCTGCGCCGGAATGACGTTCATCAACACAGACGAGGGATATGCCGCCTTGCCACCCGGTACATACACCCCTACCCTTTCAAGCGGCCTTACAAGCTGGCCAAGCTCAACCCCATTGTCATCCTGAAACTTCCATGAACTCTCCAGTTGCCTTTGATGAAATTGCCGGATTCTCTCTATTGATTTATGCAGGGCGTCAAGAAAAGGGCGTCCGGCCTTGTCAGCGAACTCCTCTATCATCTGCTGTGATACCTTAAAGGTATCCCTCTGAAACTTATCGAATCTATTCGTGTATAGCTCAACCGCAGTGTCGCCGTTTCTTTTTACGTCCTCTATGATAATCTTTGCGTCTTCTATGACATCAATCCCAAAGTCCTCTGACCTGCCTCTGATAATCCCTATGAATTCTCTGTAGTCCCTGTCATTTTCTATTATTTTCATCGAATCCCCTTTAAATAAGCCATATTTTCCAGCATTAATTCCATCCAGTATAATATAATAAGCAGTTGTGAGAGTGGGCAGTCGCAGAATTGAACTGCGGACACGAGGCTTTTCAGGCCTCTGCT
>JADFYL010000011.1 GCA_015233045.1 Nitrospirota bacterium
AATTTATGAGATTAAAATCTATTCCAACGCCGTTTATGGAAAATGTTATGAGAGAGGGTATCAGGCTTGAATTACACGGATAGGGAATTAATAAAGGGGTACGTTCAAAAGGCTGAGAAAAAGCTGACAGATTTTCGGGAATATTCTCTCACATGAGGGTATTAATTGTCTACGATTCATACGCTCAAACAAGTAAATTAAGCAAGATTGTAAAAGATGATAATGTTTATCTGTTCGCGTTACGATCAAAAAAACAAATAACAGAATCATATGTAAGTATGCTGAAGGACTCTCAGTGCGGCGTAGAGATTATAAATACATCTAAGATTGTCAATGACTCCGCCCTGGGCATCAGGCAGAGCTATATACGATTTATTGCCGAGCTGCCATTTAAGATTCAACACAAAAGTAATAACCTAAAAGAGATATTTTCTATTGATAAATATGCCTCATTGTGGTGGTTCAGCCTTATTGCGGAAAAAAGTACGTATAAATCTGACATATTAACAAGGCTTTCCCAGTTGGACGCGATAACAGAAACGATAAAGCTCTATAATATAGAAAAAATTATTCTGATCAACAGTTGTAACAAGCTCACTACCGCAATAACAGAATACGCCAGAGAAAAGGCCATACTGATTGATAACATAAAATCAGGCGGCAGGATTGCCACTAAAATTATACTCATTGTTAGACAATTAATAAGCCTTTTGCATTACTTTATTTATAGCTGCCGCAATACGGCAACAATCAGGAAGAAATTCTCAAATATTCAAAGAACGCATTCAGATGATAACTCACTAATGTTAATAACTTATTATCCAAATCTGGATATATCGGCGGCAAAAGAAGGCCGCTTCACAGACAAAAACTATATGCGGCTGCAAAGCAGGCTGCTAGAAGAGGGCAACTCCGTCACAATGATAGCAATTTATGTGGAAAACAACGCGCTCACCAGAAGTGAGGCCATACGCTATGCAAAGACATTCATAACACACGGGTATCGCATATATTTTCTTGATGAGTTCACAACGCTGTGGATTCAGCTCGGCTCTCTTGTGGGTGTTTTGTTCAGCGCAATAAAATTTATCCTGTTAGAAAAGAAGATTAAAGAGGCGCATGTCATCAAAGATTATAATATATACGCGTTACTAAGAGATGACTGGCATAGCTCATTTATGGGTACAACCTGCTACAAAGGCCTTGTATACTATAAGACCTTCAAAAATCTATTATCAAATTTTAAGGTGAGAAAATATCTCTATTTACTTGAGCAGCAGGCATGGGAAAAGGCCTTTATTTCAGCAAAAAACGCGCTTAATCTTCAACCTGCGGTTTTAGGCAGCCAATCCGGCACGGTGTCACCAATGCTTTTTAATTTCTTTAACGACCCGTCAGAGATACAAGATACTGGCGGCTATGCCATACCAGAGCCTGACATTGTCATATGTAACGGCCAGAATCCATATAACTCTATGATGGAGTCCGGTTGGCCGCGGGAACAACTGTATATAGCGGAGGCTGTAAGATATGCCTATTTAGAAAAATATTCTGAATATGAATTTAACAAAACAGAAAAAATCGTGCTATTGGCCTGTTCTATCAGCATACACGAAAGCAGTTCGATGTTAAATGTCCTGTATGAGGCATTAAATGGCAAATCAGGCATTGAGGTATGGATAAAGCCTCATCCATTTTTGCACATAGAGGAACTGTTTAAGTACTCGGAGATAGAAATGAAGACCTGTACGTTTAAAATAAAAAATGACCCTGTCGGAGAACTCCTCCAGCGCGCAAGGATAGTAGTGGTTGGTGAGTCAAGTGTTTGCATTGAGACCTTAGCCTTTGGCTGTGAGGTGTTTATTGTGAATTCTCCTGAGTGGATTAGTATGTCACCATTAATACAGGTGAGGGGTTCTATGATTAAAACGGTCTCATCGGCAGATGAGTTACAACAAAATGTCCAAAGAATATTTATTGAAAACTATGACGCGCCAGAGCGTAAGACAGAGGTAAAAAGGATAATAAATGAATTCTTTTACTTCAGCGATTCAAAGGACAGCGTCCAAAGATTTTATGATTTAGTCAGTAAATAACGCGCGGTATTACAATATGTGACATGAAGAGTTTACCAACGCACCTGTGGGCATAGTTGCAAAGGGCCGCGTTAGTATGGATTAAAGTGGCTGGGTTGTGTTATCGTACAACTCATCGAAAGGGAAATGACTGTAACATGAACAATAACACTATGGCACTGAGCGCGCGATGTTCGCTTTGTGGAGGAATGAAGCTGACACTGCTTGCCGAAAGGGTCAGGTTTGGCCGCATGGCGGATGTGTATATGTGTGGCGACTGCGGACTGGTCTTTCTGGACCAGGGTTCGTTTTCGTTGCCCGCTGACTTTTATGAAAAGCAATACCATCAGACGTATATAACGCACATAGAGCCGGCGGCGTTTAACCCTCGTGAGTACTATGAGAAAATGAAAAAGGCCGCGCGCCCGTGGGCGGAGAAGTTTGCTAAGGGGCTGAGCGGTGGCGAGGTGGTGCTGGATTTAGGCTGCTCAACCGGCCATTTCATTGATATGATAAAGGACAGGGCGGGGAAGGTGTACGGGCATGACCTCAACGCAGCGGAAGTGGAGTTTTGCCGTGATGTGCTGGGGTTTGACGTGTCTGACAAGCCGCTGAATGAGAGATTTAAGGAACACACGTTTGATTATATAACGCTTATCTTTGTCCTTGAGCATATAGCGCAGCCGCGAGAGTTTCTGAAAATGCTAAAGACATTCCTCAAGCCCGGCGGCAAACTTGTTATCGTTGTGCCAAACATACAGGATGCCCTTGTCAGTTTTTATGATATACCTGAGTTTCTGGAATTTTACTACTGCATTGAGCACCTTTACTACTATAGCCCGACGACCATCGGCAGGCTCTTGTCTGAAAGCGGGTTCAGGGTTGACACGATGGAGGTAATACAGGAATACCCAATTGCCAATCACATAAACTGGGCGTACAGGCGTGCGCCGGGCGATGTGCTTGCCGCCAGGAGCGGGCTGCCAGACGTGCCGCTTTCTCAGAGTGCCCCTGTGGAAAAATGGAAAGAGCTGTGGGATACAATTAATTTGCGGTATCAGGAGTTTTTAAAGGAAAACGGCTTCGGCGACCGTATCTGGTGTACGGCAAGCTCCGTATGTTAAAGGCCGGGCAAGAGGGCAGACTATGCCAATAAAATCTCATTTAAAAGACCTTTACAGGGTGCAACATATAGGTGTATCAAGAAAGGGGATGTTGCGGCTTGATATGAATGAGGCCAATGCCGCCCTGCCCGACAATTTTATTGCCTCGGTACTTTCACATATAGACTCTGATTACTTGTCAATGTATCCCGAATATGAGGCCCTGCAGGAAAAAATTGCCCTCAGTAACGGCCTGAAATCAGAGAACATCTGTCTTTCAAACGGCTCAGACGCCGCAATAAAATATATCTTCGACGCCCTCGTATCGCCCGGTGACACGGTATTGCTCACTGAGCCGACCTTTGCCATGTACCCTGTGTACTGTAAGATGTTTGGAGCCACGATAGTGACAGTTGACTACGCGATGGACCTGTCATTGCCGCTTGAGACATATCTGGAGTCAATAACAGGGGCAATTAAATTAGCGGTCATTGTAAATCCAAACAACCCCACGGGGACGCTAATCCAGAAGGACGACATTGTAAGGATAATCAAAAAGGCACAGGCTTGCGGAGTACTTGTTATTATTGACGAGGCATATTTTCATTTTTGCGGCGAGACAGTGATTGACAAAACCTTGGAATATGATAATCTGATAGTGTTAAGGACATTTTCAAAACTTTGTGCAATGGCGTCGCTAAGGATTGGATACGCTGCCGCGTCGGCAGGGATTATTGAGGGCCTGAGAAAGGTTAAACCCACATATGACGTAAACGGTGTGGCGGTCTTATTTGCCTTGAAGCTTCTCAATACACACGGGCTTATTGATTCGCTGGTGAGGGAGTTCATGGAGGGGAAGGCATTTTTGACAGACAAACTTGCCGCCAAAGGCACTGAGTATATTTCGGGGAATGCCAACTTTGTACTGATAAAGTGTCCGGGTGAGGCAGAGCACATCATAAGCTCTCTGGCTCGGAAAAACATCCTCGTAGCCGGTGGATTTAAGCAGAAAATGCTCAGGGATTATATAAGGGTCAATATTGCGAAGAGAGATATTATGGAGCGGTTTTTCGATGAGTTTGCAGGTGTCTGCGAAAATAGACGCAGGCATGAGATAATAAAATGTTCACAGGACAAATCTTAGAGGGATAATAATGAAAATACTGTTGGTGTACCCGAACATAAGGGGGATGAATATGCTCCCTACGGCAATTGCCCTTTTCTCATCAATGTTGAAAGAACAAGGGCATACGGTATCGCTTTTTGACGCGACAGATTACCCAAACATTGAAGACGACGAGTTCAACAGCGACAAGCTGAAAGAGAAAAACCTCAATGCTCGCCCATTTGATGACACACTGCTGAAAATCACCTTTAAGGACGACGACCTGTTAGAGGCATATATGAGGCACGTAGAGGGGTTTTCTCCCGACCTTATTGCGATGTCATGTACAGAGGATATGTACCCGATAGGGATAAGGCTGCTTGAGCAATCATATCGGTATAAGATTCCTACTTTGATGGGCGGTGTTTTTGCAACCTTTGCCTCCGAGCTTGTCATAAACCGGCCGGAGGTGGACATGGTTTGCGTAGGGGAGGGCGAAGATGTCCTGACTGAACTATGTGCCCGCATGGAAAGGGGAATGCCTTACGACGATATTGCCGGACTTTGGGTAAAGAAAAAAGGTGAAATACTGCGCAACCCCATGGGACACGCCGTTGATATGAACAAAAACCCTGTGTTAGACCTGTCAATATTCCCCGAAGGACGCCTCTACAGGCCAATGCAGGGAAAGGTGTGGAGGATGTTTCCCCTTGAGACGCACCGCGGCTGCCCGTATCAATGTACATACTGCAATTCGCCGCAGCAGGCCCTCAAGTACAGGGAGGAGACCGGCTCAAGATTCTTTCGCAAAAAGCGCCTTGATAAGGTACGCAATGAGATAATTCATTTTCGTGATAAACACAGTGTGGAGGCATTTTATTTTCTCGCCGATACGTTTTTTGCGTATACGGAGGAAGAGTTTGACGCCTTTGTAGAGATGTACTCGGAGTTTAAAATCCCATTCTGGTGCCAGACGCGCCCTGAGACCATCACCTATAAGCGGGTTAAACAACTGTCTGATGTGGGCATGTTCAGAATGGCCGTAGGCATAGAACACGGCAACGAAGACTTCAGAAGACGTATTATCCACAGGAACGTAAAGAATGAGACCATAATCAAGGGCCTTGCCATAGTCAACGACGCTGGAGTTCCATTCAGCGTAAATAACATCCTCGGCTTTCCGTTTGAGACAAGGGAGCTGGCGTTTGACACGATAGAGCTGAACCGGCACATAAACTCTGACAGCATGAACGCCTATTCGTTTAGTCCATTTCACGGCACTCCTCTGAGGAAAATCGCCGAAGAACAGGGCTATATCAAACCTGGCACAATAGCCCGCTCGGCAACCAGGCCGACGCTGTTGAACATGCCGCAGTTTCCGCCGCACCAGATAGAGGGCGTCAAGCGGTGCTTTGTGATATACGCAAAGCTGCCGAAATCCAGATGGCCTGAGATAGAAAAGGCCGAGAAACTGACACCCGAAGGCGACGCCATATGGGAGAAACTCAGAGATGAGGTGGCCGAGAAATATATGCCGCATGGCGATGAAGAGAAAATCACGGAATAACCGCGCACGCCGCCGCACATGTCTATGAGACGAACTCTGCCTATGGTGGCCGCGGTAACGTTTCTCTTTTCATTAGCGCTGTTTTTGTCCGGTGGCTTTGATTATTTTGAGCTGAAGGCCTATGACATATACTGCCGGTATCTAAACCCCACGACATCCTCTGACAATATCGTTATTGTAAAGATTGACCAGCAAAGCCTTGACGCCGAGAGCCAGCAAGCGGTCAAATGGCCGTGGCCGCGAGGGCTGTATGCCCCGATGATTGAGTATATGTCTGAGGCGGACGCGGTGTTTATTGATATACTATTCACCGAGCCGTCCTTCTACGGCGTGGACGACGACAAGCAATTCGCCGACGCCGTAAAGAAGGCCGACAATGTCTATATTGCCCTGTTTCTCTCCTCAGAGCCGGCAAGGCAGGTATCCGAGGCCGGGGAGGCATTTATCAGCCGCATCGCCCTCAGGGATAATGCCACAGTTTTTAAGACTTTTAACTCCGCGGTGCTGCCGATAGAGGAACTGATAGCAGCGGCAAAAGGCGCCGGAAACGTCACGATTTCCCCGGACAAGGACGGCAATTACAGAAAAATCCCCATGTTTTTTCAGCTTAGTGGGCGTACCATGCCGTATTTTTCGCTTGCATATCTGATAGACAAAAAACTCGTGGCCATTGCTGGTGGCCGTCTCATTGTAAAGGGTATCGAGGTCCCCGGAGTTAACCCGTTGGTGAGATATTCCACAAAAAAAGAACCCTATACCGCCATCCCCGCCATAGATGTGTTGCAATCCGCCTATGCCGTGAGCCAATCTGAAGGCCCTAAAATAAACAAGGACTTCTTCAAAGGCAAGACCGTCTTCATGGGAATGACCGCGGCGGGACTTTATGACTTAAAGCCCACGCCGATTTCATCCATCTCTACGGGGATACATATCCATGCGGCCGCCTTTGATAATCTCATAAACGGCGGTTTTATCAAACATCCCGGAAAGATATATGTGATTGTCCCCATGTTTTTTCTCTCTCTCTTTGCCGTTTTCTGTGTGCTGAGGCGCCATTCGCTCTTAAACAATATCGGGGCGCTTGCCGCGTCTGTTGCCGCGGTTATTGCCGTCACGGCTGTTTTATTCAGAAATTCGATATATATTGACGTCATCCCTCTGTTGACTGCCGATGTAATGAGTTTCATCGCCGCACTGGCGTACAGTTATGCCTCTGAGGGAAAGCAGCGGCTATTTCTTAAGACGGTTTTTTCGCAGTACATGGACAAGAAGATTGCCGATCACATATTGAAGAATCCCGAGCTGCTGAGGCCGGGCGGCACCACTATGAATGTTGTCGTGTTCTTTGCCGACATCGCCGGATTTACGACAATCTCCGAGATGCAGACCGCCCAGGAGACGGCCATCATGCTTCATGGCGTGATGAGTGAACTCACAGAGGTAATCATCGGCTATGGCGGCGTGGTTGATAAATATATTGGCGACTGTATAATGGCGTTTTGGGGCGCACCGGTAGTCTCCGAAGAGGATGAGTTAAACTCCTGCCGCGCGTCCGTAAACTGCCTCAGGGCGTTGGATAAGGTCAACAGAGAATTTAAAGGTAAGGGATTCCCCAATATATCCCTGCGCATAGGGATGCACAAAGGCGACGTAATCGCTGGAAATATGGGCAGCAACAGGCTCTATAATTTTACCGTCATAGGTGACACCGTAAATCTCGCCTCAAGGCTTGAATCGGTAAACAAGTATTTTAAGACTAAAATAATAGTAAGCGAAGAGATACTCAGCGGCACAAACGATATATTTCTAAGCCGCGAGCTTGCCCTCATAGAGGTTAAGGGCAAGAGCATACCGACGAAGATATTTGAGATAATGGGTTTTATCGCCGACCTTGACGACGATAAAAAAATCCTTGCCGGGAGATATACAGACGCGATGCGCCTGTTCAAAGAGGGAAAGTGGCAGGAATCGGCAGACACATTAGAGGAGCTGCTGACACTGTACCCAACAGACGGGCCGTCCGGTGTACTATTAAAGAGGGTAAAAAATCTTTTGGCGGCAGAGTCCCCCCCCTTGACAAATGATTGGATAGTTGTTAAAATGACGGAGAAATGAGAAGAATCGTATTCATAATGTTGTTGATGCTTGTCCCCGCTGTCGTGTACGGGGAGACAATGCAGGTTATAACGAAGGAGAACGCTATCAGGGCGGACTGTAATTTTTTCTCTGCCGTCAAGGCTATGGTCAAATACGCCGACGCCTTAGAGATAGTCTCAACGAAGGGCGACTGGTATATGGTGAATTTTGGCGGTAAGTCCGGCTGCATACACAAAAGCGCCCTTAACAAGACAGCCGTACAGTTAGCTAAAACCCAAGGGGGCAGCCATGCCGCCTCAAATGAGGAGGTGTCGTTGGCGGGTAAGGGATTTAACCCGCAGGTTGAGGACGCGTATAAGAAAAAGCACCCGGATTTGGATTTTAATCTTGTCACCAAGGTTGAGGGCTTTACCGTACCGGCAGAGAAGGTTGCGATGTTTATCAAGGCTGGGGGGCTGACTGAATAATTTCATTATGAAAAATCTGGTAATTATAACGCTGTTGTCCGCGCTTATGGGCTGTGTGCCGACGCTCTCGTCCATACCGGAGACGGCCGTCAAGGTTGGGACTTCTGTGTCCAAAGCGGCGCGGCCAATTGCGCCGGAAGAGGAATACTATATCGGCAGGTCTGTCGCGGCAAGGATACTGGGGTCATATAAACTTCTGAACAGTCCTGACTTTACCACTTACGTTAATCTAACGGGGCAGACGATAGCGTTTCACTCTGAGATTCCGTTCACATATGGCGGCTATCACTTTGCTATATTGGATTCAAAGGAGATAAACGCCTTTGCGTGTCCGGGCGGGATTATATTTATCACAAAGGGCATGATAGATTTAGCGGTAAACGAGGACGAGCTTGCTGCGATACTTGCGCATGAAATCGCGCACATAAACCACAAGGATGGGCTTGGGGCGATAAAGTCGTCGCGTTGGACGGAGGCGCTGACCGTTATGGGCTCGGAGGCCGCCAAGCAATACACCCCCGGCGAGGTTTCTCAACTGCTGAATGTATTTGAGGGGTCAATAGACGATGTTGTTAAATCTCTGGTTACAAGCGGCTACTCCAAGTCGCAGGAATATGCGGCGGACGAAAGCGCGCTTGTCTATTTAAGGGCATCGGGATACAATCCTGCGGCGTTGAAAGAGGTACTGAAAAATCTTCAAAGCAAGTCAACGCCCACAGGCGGCGGAGTTTTTAAGACCCATCCATCCACTGAGGACAGGATAGCAAAGGTGAACGAAAGGCTCACTGAGTACCGCGTTACAGATTTTTTCAAGATTCGCTCAAAGAGATTCTCTGAACATTACAGCGTTTTCTCCAGATAAGACGGGGACATCCCTGAAAACCTGCTTGTAAAGTAAGCCGTTATTACAAAACCATCGTGAGACTAATTGCAGTTGGCCCCGGCGTTATGCTACACTATCCTACTAATATTTGTTTAAGGAGGTTTTTAAGGATGTATAAGATATTTATTATTATGTTGTTGTTTTCAGTAACGGCGGGATGCGCCGGGACAACTTTGTTCAAGGGGGACAACAGCCAGGCTCGTCAGGAAAATCAGCCCCCTGCAACGCCGTCCACGCCCTCGCAGATTTCACTAATGGGTACCGATTTCGAAGACATTGACATTCCCGAAGAGCTAAAACTGGTAGAAGGGGAGTCTATCTTAATGAACACTGCTAGTTTTGTAGGCGGGTCTTTGGTTTACTCGGCTAATGTTACCGTTGATTCTATCGTCAGATTTTTCAAGACACAGATGCCAAAGAAGGGCTGGGAGTTTATGGCGTCGTCGTTTGCAAGAAATAACGCAATTATAGCTTTTAAGAAACCTAATAAAAACTGCGTAGTTCATATAATCGGCCCGGGCGGCTGGCAGCAGGAGGCAAGAGTCCATGTCTGGATTGGAAATACCACAGGGGCAGCGCTGTCTGATAAATTTACTGACAAATTCCCTGATAGACTTCCCGATAAGATTACGCCCGTGAAATAAAGTCAGGGTTTGCCCTGATTCTATTAAGGATTGGATTGACCTTGCGCGCCAAAGCCGCTTTGCACGCTGCGTACGCTCTTCGCCAGCTCGCGCATTGCGTCAGTGAGGGATGCGCCGGCTTCCATCTTTGAGCGCACGAATTCGGCCTTTGACAACTCATTTATAACGTGGTCTGTGGAAGTCCCCATTCGGCATTCATTTACCCCGTCCTGAAGCTGATTGGTGATACAGGTTTCGATTTCCTGAGGTGTAAATCTTTGTGCAAGTTCCCGCACCTCCTTTAAAGGCATGTGCTGTTTTTCCATAAGTAAACCTCCCGACATCTTTTCAATAACACTTCCCGATACTCTTTCGGCCACTGACCGCACTACAATCGCCCATTATGATAGCGTAAGACTTAGTTTTATGGCAACTGTCGTTCAATTTTTTTATATTCAAAAATTACTTTTTGTGACAGTGTTGTTTCGGTGCGGTTGACAAATCATCTTTTCAGCGTTTATAATGTCTTTGTTATGGCAGAACGTAAGAAGGCTAATCCGGTAAAAGTGTCAACCACTGGTGAGGGGGACTCAGTCAGGGCGTCCTTTCTGCGCCACCTGAAGTATACGCTGGCAAAGGATGAGTACACGGCAACCAAGAGAGACAAGTATAAAAGCCTTGCCCTTGCGGTGCGGGACAGGCTCGTCGAGAAGTGGATAAAAACCCAGCAGACCTACTACAACGAGGACGTAAAGAGGGTTTATTATCTTTCTCTGGAATTTTTAATTGGCAGGTCACTTGGCAATGTCCTCATAAACCTCGGTATATATGGAGAGGTGCAAAAGGAACTCCAGGACATGGGCCTTGAACTTGAAGAACTCAGAGAGCTTGAATGGGACCCTGGTCTGGGTAATGGCGGGCTGGGTAGGCTTGCCGCGTGTTTTTTGGACTCGCTCGCAACGCTTGCAATCCCATCCTATGGCTATGGAATCCGCTATGAGTATGGTATTTTCTTTCAAAAGATACGTAATGGACACCAGATAGAGACCCCGGATAACTGGCTTCGTTATGGCAACCCGTGGGAAATAGAGAGGCCGGAATATCTTTTTATCGTGAAATTCTATGGAAAGGTAAATAAATGTACGGATGTGGCGGGAAATTTAATATGCAGTTGGGTAGATACGCAAGACCTTGTGGCGTTGGGATATGACACACCCATTCCTGGCTATCACAATAACACTGTTAACACGATGCGTCTTTGGGGTGCAAAGTCCACCCGCGATTTCGACCTCGGCTATTTTCAGCATGGCGACTATCAGAGGGCAGTCTCGGACAAGGTGCTTACTGAGACGATTTCAAAGGTACTCTATCCCAACGACAATGTGTTTGAGGGAAAGGAGCTGCGTCTGAAGCAGGAGTATTTTTTCGTCTCGGCCACGCTTCAGGACATCGTGCGCCGTTTTAAGAAAAACAGGCCGCTGCCCATACATTACAGGGATTTTCCCAACAAGGCCGCCATTCAACTGAATGACACACATCCGTCTATCGCCATCGCCGAGCTGATGAGAATATTTATAGACATAGAGGAATTGGACTGGGACACCGCGTGGGGGATAACCACGGAGACATTTGGCTATACCAACCATACGATACTGCCAGAGGCCCTTGAGAGGTGGTTTGTCCCGCTCTTTGAACGCGTACTGCCGCGACATCTGGAGATTATATATGAAATCAACTACCGCTTCCTCAAAGGTGTCGCGGAGAGATACCCCGGAGATGCTGGCAGATTAGCCCGCATGTCTATTATTGAGGAAGGTGATGAGAAAAAGGTGCGCATGGCGAATCTTTCTATAGTAGGCAGCCGCTCGGTTAACGGCGTCAGCGCCCTGCACTCAGAAATAATCAAAAACGATTTGTTTAGGGATTTCTACGAGTACTGGCCAAAAAAATTCAACAACAAGACAAACGGCATCACTCAGCGCAGGTGGCTCAGGCTCTGCAACCCCGCCTTGTCCGAACTGATAACCGAACATATAGGCGATGGCTGGGTGCGCGACCTTTACGAACTGACAAAACTCATACCGCTTGCCGACAATAGTGATTTTCAAAAGCGGTGGCGCATCATTAAGCAGGAAAACAAACAATTGCTGGCACACTGTCTCCGTGAAAAAAAGGGGGTGTCGCTAAACATTGATTCCATATTTGACTGCCATTTCAAGCGGCTGCACGAATACAAAAGGCAGCTTCTTAATGCCATCCACGCGGTAGTGCTCTACAACCGGATAAAGGCCGCCCGCAAAGGCGGAAGCGCCGCGGCTAACATTGTGCCGAGAACGGTGATATTCGGAGGCAAGGCCGCACCCGGGTATTTCATAGCTAAACTCATAATCAAACTCATCACTTCCATCGCTGAGGTGGTTAACAACGACACCGAGGCCAAGCACTCGCTGGCATTGTTTTTTATGGAAAACTATTCGGTCTCACTCGCGGAACAAATCCTTCCTGCGGCTGAGCTATCCGAACAGATTTCAACCGCCGGCACTGAGGCCTCAGGAACCGGCAATATGAAGTTTGCCCTCAATGGCGCACTCACCATAGGAACGCTCGACGGCGCTAATATAGAGCTGAAAGAAAACATCGGGGCGGACAATATTTTTATCTTCGGCCTGACCGCGGACAAGGTGGCTAATCTCAAACAGAGCGGCTATAATCCCCGTGAATATTACGAAAAAAACGCTGAGCTCAAACAGGCGGTTGATATGATTGCTGATGGTTATTTCTCTGGAGGTGACGCAAACCTCTTCAAACCTATTATAGAGTCCCTGCTGAACAATGGAGACCAATATATGTTGATGGCGGATTTCGACTCATACGCCAAGTGCCAGGAGCGTGTGGCCGAGGCATATAAAGACCAGGCCAGATGGACGAAGATGTCCATACTAAATGTGGCAAACATAGGGTTTTTCTCAAGTGACCGGACAATAAAAGAGTACGCCGATGACATCTGGACGGCTAAATCCATAAACATAGACATGTAAGCCAAATGTCGGCCATCACCTGCAGCACTCTGCCTTATACTCGTCAATCCATTGCTTCAAATGACCACCCGTAGGGAAAGAGCCAGAAGCGGTGAGGTAAGATGAAGTGGACACCAAAATGCCCATCTACGCGCTAACTTGATGATGTTTGTTAGAGATTATGATATTCCCTCTCCATTGAATGTTTTTACCATGGTACGGTTTCTTCCAGTTGACTTGGATTCATAAAGCGCTGTATCCGCACACGTCATGAGATTTTGCGCCGATAAGCTATTGGTAGGAACACAGCAGGCAACACCCATACTTAACGTAACATATGGTTTTACCATTGAAGCAGCATGGGGGATGCATAATTTCTCGATCGACTGCCGAATACGTTCCGCTAGAAGAAATGCCATATCCGCTTCGGTGTCCGAAAGCAAAATCACAAACTCCTCACCACCGTAGCGCGCCACAATATCCCCGGGCCGTTTACAATTCGAAGCAAGTACCTTTGCAACCTCGCGCAGGCATTCATCACCTGCCAAATGTCCATATGTGTCGTTATACCGTTTGAAATAATCCACATCGCACATGATGAGGGACAGTTTTTTTTGTTCCCTGGTCATTCGCTTCCATTCAATCTCAATATGCGTGTCAAATGTGCGGCGGTTTGCAATTTTGGTAAGCCCGTCGGTATAAGCCATATCTTTAATCTCCTGATAATGCCTGGCGTTAATGATGGCCATGCCGCAAATATCAACCATGCCTGAAGCAAGGCTCAGATAATATTCCAGGTATTCTGGAAATTCTAATCCATCTATTTCAAGCATTCCAAGTAACGTTCCACTTGATGAAATGGGTAGGATAAACCCTTTGTCAAGACGAATTGTATAGTTTTCAGTTGAAGAATCACCGGATTCACATGGGTTAAAAGAAACTGTCTTTGGCGCAAAAAGCATTGAAAATATCTCGGTAATCTGATGAATGACATCACTTTCGATTTGAACATTTGTGAGAGTTCGCAGGAGATCCAGGGCCATGGCATAATGAGACAGAATTTTTTGTTTCTCATCAATCGATATATGGTTCTTATTGTTGGCCTCAATTTGCCTTTGCAAAATGACATTGGTCACAAAGAGATGCAAAAAACCAAGTCCAACAGGGACTGTTTCATTTGGTAAGCCAATAAAGTCTGAGAACTCCTGAAGATTGCGGTATGCATCTTTATCCGCCCCTGTGTCAATCAGCAAAATGCCGGTGGATGATTCTGAAAAATATTGTTGCGCTGTCGCCCTGTCAAATCCCCACAAATTGATAAACTGCCGCCAGTGGGACAGCCACCCAGGCGTTACAGTATAAAGACCTTTCTCGGCATAGTGACCCACCATGTCTGGATTGGCAAAAATGTGAAAGCATTGCCGCATACCATGAATGTGAAAAGGTTTTAATATCTCGGCATACGTGTCCACACCGGCCAGACAATAGCTTCCGCCTAAGACATCTATGTAGTCGTACTCCATAGACCCAAGCATACTGTCTCTCAGTTCTTCCCATGCTAGTGGAGGTTGCCCGCACCTGGCGGGGAAAAACATAACCTGAACATGGGGATATTCTTCCGATATCTTAAGGCTCTCTACCTCCTGCCGGAAATGGTTGCAACACAGGATAACATGCTTACCTGTCATACCTATTCTTCCATAAGTATAGGATACCGACCGTATGTGTGAACAGTTTCAGACAGGGTCATAAGCACATCCTCCGGCACTTGCCACGGGATTTCGCCATGATTGTCAGACAGGATAAAACCCCCGCCGACACCTGCCTTTGCAATGGCTTCTATTACCGTAGCAGCCGTCTGCTCCATATTCCATCGCGACATTTCTATGCCGTTGAGATTTCCCAGTACGGTAATCTTCCCTCTGCATATTTTTTTAACCTCCTCAAGGTCTTCCTCTGCGCTGACCCCGATGACGGCTGTGCCGGTCTGTGCAATATCTTCGGCAACAGGTAGGCATCGCCCTGAGGCCAAGTGGGTGGCCGTCGGCCCCTTAATGCGGGAGAGCGTGTTTTTAGCTACGGGATATCCTGTTTTCAGGTAGAGTTCCCTCGGAATGATGGTTGAGGAAGATACCGGGTCAAAATAGCAGATAGCTGTTGCCCCCGCTTCCAGTTGCGCGTTTGCCCATTCGACGCAGAAATCCTGGTTGACTGCCATTAACTGTTGAAACAGCATGGGTTGCTCGTAAATCAGATCAAGGTACGCGGGGAATCCCATCTGCATTATGGGAAGAGAAAACGGCGACATGACAACCCCAATGATAGGGACCTCGTCTCCGGCATTTTCTTTAATAATTCGAGTGGCGTTAAGCACTTTCACCAGGCAGGGGGTATCTTTCACTTGCGGCACTGTTAATCTGGTTATATCGTTATGGTTTCTGATAATAGGGGCTCCGGCATTCGGAGGTCCATCATCGATGTATAACACCTCGCCCCCCCAGGCCTCAACTTCCAATGCTGCATAAAAAAAGTTGTAAAAACAGTCGTGCCGGTATTTCTTTCGCATTGAGATCTGTCCCTTAGCCACAGATTCGGCATTTGAAAAATATTCCCGAATTGATACCCCCAGTTCCTTTGCGCCGTGCATGGTAAGCAGAAGGAAAAAAGGAACACGGTCAGCCTCGCGGTGGGAAAGCGTAGTCAGCACACGCTGTAACGAACTCATCGGTTTCTGATCCATCACACACCACCAGCGGATATTGATTTGATGATGTCTATCGTATCCGATGCCGTATGAGCGCCAAAATCGGCACCCACCTGTTTCCATAGATGCGGGTCAAGCCTGAACGGCGCACCGCCAACTACTATTGTGACTTTACTCCCTTTTTTATCAAGCATATCCCTAACATCCTTCACACGTAAGGCGGAAGGAAACATTAATACGGAAAGAAGTATCACCTCGATACCATCATCACTTATCCTTTGAACAATCTCCGCAGGGCTAACTCTTCCATAGTCCAGCAAATCAAATCCACTGGCCCGGAGTGTGGAATAGACTATTCGCTTGCCAAGGGCATGATAGTCGTTGAGGATGGCGATAGCCATTTTAGGCGATGGTTTTCTCGGAGTGTTTCCCTGCGGGAAAATGGTGTCAACCAGTTCCTCACAAATACGTCCGCTCATATAGACCTGGGAGAGCGCGTATTCTCCTTTTTCCCATCCTTTTCCGATGTTTTCAAGTGCGTTTACAACCACGGTTTCGATAATCTGTTCAAACGTTATCTTGTTTATTGTTTCAGACAGTACCTGCCTGGCCTTTACGATATCCGTAGATAAGAGCGCTTCCTGGAACTCATACAATACTTCTGCCATTTTACCTCCTTTATCTATATGCAAAAACAAAAAATCCAATACTTGCGTATTCCGATGAAAACTACCCCAGTTTAAGTAAAGCGCACACCCTGATCGTATAGTGGAATACTACATGGCACTTGTATTTGCCTCCATAAAAGGAATGTGTAGCACCCTTTAACACAATCCCGAACTGATATTCTTGCGTATTAGGTCTCATAACCACGCGCTACGTGCCGATTAGCATATCATAAATCAAGTGTTGTTGTATACATGCGATTCAAACCCAAGCTCCGACATAGGATTTTGCGGCTACCGGGATAAAAGGTTTTTGATGGGTACTCAGAAGCGGAAAAGGACGATGTGGTACGGCTACTGATACAAAGAAAGCAAGACCATGACATAATCGGAAAAAACGCACATTTAGATTAAAAGCCGTATTAACCAGACTGCTCACGGCAGCCGCTCGTCTCCTCAGCATGAGTGCTCAATAAACACGTGCGTAAATAAGTCATATGATGAGTCGAAGACAACTCCGCAGTACGGGCAGCCCGCCCTTTTTATAATATCGTCCTTGGACATACTCTTTATATCTTCGGGCATACCACGTCACGCCGGGCGGTTTTTAAGCGCGGTAAATTTCAGGATATTTTTACCATCCTGCTGGATGTAGCTAATCTCGTCCATCAGTTGTTTAATAAAAAAAATACCGAGGCCGCCTACATCCCTATCGTCTATACCGGACTCTAAATCCGGTTCGGGGACAGCCGTCGAATCAAATGGCACGCCTTCGTCTATTAGTTCGATATATAGATTCCCTGCCTCATCCGCCTCAATAACCATTTCAACGGCGCCTGGCCGCCCTCCATAGGCATAGCGCGCGATATTGACAAACACCTCTTCCATGGTTAGCTCGATTTCTCCCACACGGTCAGCAGAGAAACCTTGCGAGGTGGCGCCGGAGGCGGCAACTTCCACAAATTCCCGCAGGTGGCCAAGCGCTGCTGGAAGTTTAATCTCGGCAACAACTACCACGTCAATCAGACGTCAGGTATTCCAGAATTTTTTCTACGTGTCCCTTGGCCTTGACCGCTTTGTAGTGTTTTATTATCGTGCCGTCAGGGTCAATTATGAATGTGGAACGGATTACCCCTGTTGTTTGCTTCCCGTATGATATCTTCTGTCCCCATGCGCCGTAGGTCTCCATTGCCTTGTGTTGCGGATCGCTGAGGAGCGGGAAATTCAGGGCGTGTTTGTCCTTGAATCTCTTATGGCTCTCCACTGAGTCAGCGCTCACACCCACAACGCGGGCATATGGAAGTAATCTGTTTAGGTTGTCCCTGAAGTCGCAGGCCTCCTGCGTACAGCCCGGCGTATTATCCCGCGGATAGAAATACAAGACGAGGCGATTTTTGCCCCCTTTTAGTAAATCGCTCAATGTAAAATCCCTCTGCAGACCATTTTCGTCTATCCCCGTTAACTGAAACTCAACGGCCTTTGTTCCCTCCATCTCAGCATACCTCCATTAATTTCCGCGCAGACGGCGTGATGTCATAATATTACTGTGTCTTCGTGGCTGTACGGCGGCACACAGCAGCAGAGCACCTTTAACGGGACTGTGCCTGTGTTTTTCAGCTTGTGCGGTGTGCCCGGCTCTATACACACTGTGTCACCCGCTGATACCTCAAACACCTCATCACCGTAGCTCATAAGCCCCCGGCCAGCCGTAAAATGATATATCTCCTCAGTCAACTCGTGTTTGTGCAGGCTGGTCTGCCCATTAATCTTTACTATTGCCTCGGCGAGGCTCTGTTTTTCGTTTCCGTGAACCTGCGGGTGCATAAGTTCCCTTATCTCGGAGCCGTCTTTCGTCGTATACGCGTTTATTTTTTTGTATGCAGTCTTAATCATAGTTTAAAAGGTAGCTCATTATCAGTCTGACCCCGATGCCGGTTGCCCCCTTGCATATGTATGGTTTATCTTTATCGGCATTCGCGGTAGAGGCTATATCCAGATGTACCCACGGGGTATCGTCTACAAATTCGCTGAGAAAATACGCGGCCGTTACAAGTCCGCCCGTCCGTCCGCCTATGTTTTTTATATCGGCTATGTCGCTTTTGAGATAATCCTTATATTCCTCGAAAAGGGGCATCTGCCATACGCGTTCGTATGTCTCCGCTGAGGCCTTTTTTAGATTGTCCATGAGGGCCTCGTTATTTCCCATCATAGCTATGGCCTCGTTGCCAAGTGCAACAGAACACGCCCCTGTTAGCGTGGCCATGTCTATTATGACGGCAGGTTTATAGTGTTTTATCGCGTAGCCTATGGCATCGGCAAGGACAAGGCGTCCCTCGGCGTCTGTATTAAGTATCTCTATCGTCTTACCCGTAATAGCGGTGACCACATCGCCGGGGCGCGTGGCGTTGCCGCCAGGCATGTTCTCAGTGGCCGGCAGCACGGCAATCAGATTTATGGGAAGCGCCAGTGCTGACACCGCCTTTACTATCCCAAGGGCCGCCGCCCCCCCCGCCATGTCGTACTTCATCTTCTCCATCCCATCGGCCGGTTTCAGGGAGATACCGCCGCTGTCAAATGTGATGGACTTGCCGATTATGGCAACCGGCGCGGTCTTAGAAGCCGGACTGCCCTTGTACTCTATAACTATGAACTTCGGCGGCTCCTCCGACCCCTTCGCCACAGACAGGTACGACCACATGCCCTCTTTTTCCGCGGCCGCGGCATCCAGCACCTTTACCTTTACGCGCTTACCGGCGAGAGACTTCGCCGTTTCGGCCAGAATAGTCGGCGTCATATCAGAGGAGGGAGTATTTACTAAATCACGGGCAAAGCTCACCGCGGGGATTACAGTATCGAGCCATTTAGTGGAGAGTTTGGCCGAATCGCCTGACTCTCCAAAAGCCCCGCCACCGAGAACCGACAGGGTTCTGATATCACCGCGCTTTTCCTTTTCAGGTTTCTTATAGCGTTTGAACTCATAGCGGCTCAAGAGCACCCCCTCTATAAAATAGAAGGCCGCCGCATATTTAGCTCCCTTTAATTGTCCCAATTCCCTAAAAATCGCCGTAGAAAGGGCAACAGATGAGACATTAGCCCCATTGAGATATTTTGAAAAAAACACCTTGCCGCCCGCCCTTCTCAGTTTTTCAGGTGTTATGTCCGCTGGCTTGCCAAGTCCGACGAGGACAACCCTGCCGGTTGTAGTGTGTATGAGCGTCAACTCCGCGTGCTTGCCGGTGAATTCCTTCGTTTCAAATACACGTTTTATCAGGTTGCCGGTCTGCTCATCAAGTTTTGAATACGCGGCACCCTTATAGTCTTCCGTAAACGGTAAGATCAATACATCTGTCTTTATATCGGTCTCAGCAATATTGTCAACAATTTTTATCTCCAAACTGTCCCCCTTGTATTAATGAATATATCAACTATTGTATCACAGCGCGCTGTGTAACGCAACGTATGGTCAAATCAATTTATGCCGTATTTCTTTAGCCTGTGCCTGAACTGTCTGAACGAGATATTGAGCATTCTTGCCGCGTCGGTCTTACTGCCTCCAGCCTTGTCAAGCGCCATAAGCAGATATTTCTTTTCGGTCTCCATTAATATGTCGTCAAGCGATACGCCCGCGTCTGAAAATTCAGTGCAAGTCGGCGGGTGTGCGGTCGTATCCGCCGTCCGGCAGCGGATATCCTCTGGCAGCTCATCCTCCGTAACCACTGATTTGTCGGTGAATGTGAGCAGCCGGTCAAGCGTGTTTTCAAGCTCTCTGACATTGCCTGGCCACGGGTATTTCATAAGGACATCTATTGCCCCTTGCGTGAATTTCACATGCGAGGCATTGTTTTTGTCCAAATAATAGTCAACCAACACGGGAATGTCCTCTTTTCTTTCCCGCAGTGGAGGCAGGTGTATGGGTATGACGTTTAATCTGTAAAACAAGTCAGCCCTGAATCTGCCCGCCGCCGCCTCGTCTTTTAAAACCTTATTCGTTGCGGAGATTATCCTTACATCAACGGTTATGTCTTTAGTGCCTCCTATGCGCCTGAATGAGCCATCCTCAATCACCCTGAGAATCTTGGCCTGCAGGTTTTGCGGCATATCTCCGATTTCGTCGAGGAATATGGCGCCGCCGTCGGCTGCCTCAAACAGCCCTGTTTTGTTTGAATTCGCCCCTGTGAACGAACCCCTCATATAACCAAAAAGCTCGCTCTCCAGAAGTCCCTCCGGAAGGGCGGCGCAGTTTATGGGGATAAAATCTTTGACAGCCCGCTTGCTGAGGTTGTGTACCGCCCTTGCGATAAGCTCCTTGCCGCAGCCGCTTTCGCCGGTTATCAGTACATTGGCATTGCTCTCCGCCACCTTGGGCAGGCTCAACAGAAGGTCTCGAATTGCCTTGCTCTTACCTGCCACTTTTTCAAATGTGAACACCACCTGAGAGCGAAGGTTCTTAACCTCCCTGCTTAACAGGCGCCTCTCAAGGGCATTTTTGACTATTAATCTTATTTCGTCTATCTTAAATGGCTTGTTTATATAATCATACGCGCCTGATTTCATCGCCTCTATGGCATCCTCTGTCGTGCCGAAGGCGGTTATCATCAACACCATCGTCTCAGGGGAAAGCTCTCTGACCCCCTTTAATATCTCATAACCGCTGCCCACTGGCATCTTTATATCTGTTATTACGATATCAAAGATGTCCTTTTTCAGGATTTCAAGGCCCTCTCTGCCGTCATAGGCGCTCACTACATCGTATCCCTCGCCCTCCAGCAGGAGTTTTAATATGTCGTTCATGCTTTTTTCGTCTTCTACTACGAGAATCTTCCCCTGATTCATTTAAATTCCTCCCCAATTGGCCCGATTGGCAACACAATATTGAAGGCCGTACCCTTCTCATAGATGCTGCTTACGCTTATCCTGCCCATATGCTCCTGTATAATTCTGTATACTATGGCAAGGCCCAGCCCTGAGCCTCCCTTTTTTGTTGTAAAAAACGGATAAAATATCTTTTTCAATATCTCCGGTTTTATGCCGCAACCATTGTCCTCAAACGCTATTCTAACATAACCCGCCGTGGCTTTAGCAGAGATAACAATTCGCCTGATATGCGTGCCAGGCCCCGGAGTCGGACATCCGAAAGACTGCACCGCGTTGAGGCACATGTTCCAAAACACCTGCTTGAGCTTGTCCTCGTCACCGTTTATTATCACATCATCCTCTATACCCTCTGCTATTATTTGCAGACCGCTGTCGTTTTGCCCGCTTAAAGAGTTGCGAAGAACCTCAAGGGTCTCTCTGACGATGGCGGTAACAGAGATTTCCCTGAATTCAGGCGGCCTTGGATTTGAGTAAACAAGAAAATCTGTGATTATCTTATTAAGCCTGTCCATTTCATAGAGGGCTATTTCCATAACCCTTGCCGTCTTGTCCGGGGGAACTGTCCCCTCTCTAAGCATCTCCACAGAGGCGCGCAAGGCCGCCAGCGGGTTCCTTATCTCATGCGCTATATTGGCCGAGAGTTCACCAATAGCCGCAAGTTTCTCCTTTTCCTTCATCTCGCGCTCAAGTTCGGTTATCTTTGTCAGGTCCTCAAAGGTTATAACAAACCCCAGCATTTGACCTGTGTTGTCTCTATGCTCAGAGAGTTTTAGTTCGATTATTTTATTAGTTGCCGCCATCGTCCCCTTGTATATCCCCTTCGTTATGGGAAGGCTGACGAAATCAAACACGTCTGTAAGAATCATCCCTGTGGCTGCCGCACGGTTTATGCCGGTTATTTCCTCAGCCGGGCGGTTGAACAACATGACGTTGCCCCCTGTGTCGGTGTAGAGCAGTCCGTTGGGTATGTTTTCTATAACCTCCCTGTGAAAGGCATAGAGATCGCTGAAGTCTCTTTCGGTTTTTATAAGACTGCTTGATGTTTGTTCAAGATTTATCAGCAGGTGACGGCTAAGGTAGGCTATTATAAAAAGGGCGGTTATATTGGCAAATATATTATAAAAGAAATCCTTCGGCCCTAAACTCCTCAGGTATGGCACAGTTAATATCTGGTAAAATTGCATCTCTAAAACGACGCCGTAGGAGATGCCGCTTAGGCCGGCTACGATTAAAATCGTCCGCCTTCCAAGCGTAATTCCAGCGCTTATTACGTTTACAAGTAATAGGAAAGAAAACCAGCTATCTATACCGCCGGTCATCAGAATCAACGTGATAATTAAAAATATATCAAGTATTATCTGAAAATATGTGAATAAATAAAAAGACTTCTCTACGGCGTTGCCAGATTTTTCGTATGATTTCAGAAGGACTTTATAAATTATCAGATATATGATGGTCAGAAGGAAAATAAACGCCGCAAGATAGGAAAGCAATATCGGATATATAAATATCACAAACTTCTGCCCGTAAAGAAAAAACGAGGCCAGAAGCAGGTATGTGATAAAGACCCTCAGGAGTATCAACGACCTGAGCTTAGTAAATTCCATCCTGAACCGGGTTACTTAATCAAGGTGACCATCTTAAATATAGGCAGGTACATCGCAACGACAGTAAAACCCACCGTGCCGCCAAGAAACACAATCATAAGCGGTTCCATCAGGGCGGTAAGGTTTGAAACGGCCTGGTCAACCTCCTCGTCATAAAAATCCGCTATCTTGGACAGCATCGCGTCAAGCGCGCCCGTAGACTCGCCAATAGATACCATGCTGGTTACCATCGGCGGAAATACCTTCGATTTCGATAAGGGTTCAACCATCGTCTGTCCCTCTGTTACTGAGGTCCTGACTATGTTTATGGTTCTCTCCACTACCTTGTTACCAGATGTCTTGGCGGTATTTTCGAGGGCCTCCAATATGGGTACCCCACTTCTGATAAGCGTCCCAAGGGTGCGGGTGAATTTGGCCACCGCGACCTTCTGTATAAGCACCCCAAATACTGGCATCTTTAAGAATATCGCGTCTGTGGCGTATTTGCCTTTTTCAGTACTTCGTATTTGTTTATATATAAATACAAACGCCACTATTGATACCACAATAATCAGACCACCCCACCCCGCTATGAAACTGCTCAGCGCAATAATTATCCTCGTAGGGGCTGGCAGCGTACCGCCTAACTGGGCAAACATCTTTGCGAATGTCGGCACAACGAACACCATTATGACGCCGATACAAATAACTGCTATCGAAATGATTACTATAGGATAGGTCATAGCGCCCTTGACCTTTTTTTTCAGCCTGAGGGCCTTCTCTATGTAATCGGCGAGGTTTTGTAATACCGAATCAAGGATACCGCCCAGTTCACCGGCCTGCACCATGTTCGCATACAGCTCATCAAAGACCTTAGGATGTTTCTTTATGGCGTCGGCAAAAGTCATACCGCTTTCAACGTCCTCTTTCATCTTGGCTATGATTCCCCGAAACGTCGCGTTTTCTGTCTGCGTTGCAAGGATGTCAAGGGCCTGCACAAGAGGCAAACCCGCGTCTATCATCGTAGAAAACTGCCTTGTAAACACCACAAGGTCCTTCGGGGGAACACTCCCGCCCATCGTAAATGCCTTCTTTGCCGGCTTTTTCGCCTCGGCCATAACACCTCCCTCACACAGTCCCTGTATTTAGGTTATACCTAATCGCAACAATATGTCAACCATGCGGCTCAATTTGCACCCCGCGGCTGAAATACATCGCTGTCTTTGATCAGCTCTTCTTTAACATATTTGTTGACGACACCATGTAGACAACACAGCCTGTACATGTCTTGCCGTCGTCCTGGTTGCATCTCCTTTTATTAAGCTCCCAGCATGGCAGCGTTTTATCTACAAAGGCCGAACACTGTTTTCGTATCTGCTGCGGACATTGGGTTATCTCCCAGCATGGGGCATAGTCCAGCAGGAGTTTCACCCCCTCAATACTGATTTTCCTGTCATGCACCAGGTCTCTGATACAATTGAGCCATTTTATATCGTTTTCGGAGTAGAACCGGTTCCTGTTCTTTCGAAATGGCTTAATCAGCCCGTGCTTTTCATAAAGCCTCAGCGTCTGGTCGGTTATCCCCACAAGCTCCGCCGCAACACTGATTGTGTATAACGGCCTGTCATCTTTGGCTTCTGTCTTACTATTATCTGTGGCCTTCATCCTCACACTTGCCAATTATCTGAACTCCACCACGTCGTCAAAGGCCAGCCGATGCTTCGGAGGTTGAGGGTTCAGCCTGTATCCAAACGGCACGATAAGCGCGACGTCATATTTTGCATGGTCAAGGCCGAGGGCCTCCATAACCTTTGGCGCGGACAAGCCGCCGATAGGACACGAATCTATCCCGACAAAAGCGGCAGCCGTCATCATGTTCGCCGCCGCTATATGGCACTGCGTTATGCTCCATTGGCGTACATCTATGCCTGAGTAGAAATCGGCATAAAACTTTCTTACCCACGCAAGCACATCGGGGCGGTCAGCGTAGCAGGCAAACCGCGTCTCCACGTATTCAGACCCCGGCCTCAAGTCCTCCACTTTGGCCGCTATTGCCACAGCGTCGCTGCACGTCGTAAGCTGCACCTGATTAAAACACGCCTCTTTCAGCCTTTCCTTCAACTCCTGAGTGCGCACCACGATAAATCTCCAGTGCTCTAAGCCAAAAGACGACGGGCTGAGCCGCCCGGCTTCAAGGATAAATCTGAGGTGCTCATCCGGTATCTTTTTCCCCTCATCGAAAACTTTACACGCATGGCGAAACTGCATCGCCTTCAGGAAGTCTTCTTTCATGGTTTTTCCTCCTTATGGCCATCTTTCGAGTCGTGCCCATCTTGCTCATCCATCTCAAGTTTCAGCCCGGCCACTAATATATCTTCTAATGTCCATTCGTTATCGGGCTTAGCCGACACTTTTGGCTTAGTCGGCACTACTGGCTCAATTATCGGTTCGGGCACTTCGGGCGCGGCATCCTTTTTGGACTTTGCTCCTTTTTTGGACTTCGCCGCCTTTTTGGGTTTAGATTCTATCTCTGGCGCTTCCCCCATCTCAAGCGTCTCCGGCATCTCCGGCGCTTGGGGTTGGATACCCTTGTCTGCCTCAGCCGCGGTATCAGGTGTATCCTGTCCCATTTCCAGCTCAACCAGCTCGGCCAGGGATTTGAAGTCGCTGGTGTCAATTTTCAAATTGCCGGCCTCGTCCTCTATCGGGCGGTCTATATCCAAAGAGTATTCAGGGGATATGTCGAACTCTTGCTCTTTGGTATCCCCGGTCTCCCGCACTATTTCCAACTCATCAGGCGCACCGGCTATATCAAGAGAAAACCCGGGCGGCAACTCTATCTGCATCTGTCCTTCGTCAGTTTCGGCCATTGGCTGCTCAACTCTTTCATAATTGTCTAATTCTAGCGATACGGCGCTGCCACTATCCTCTAACGCTGGATTAACATCCAGGTCTGTGGAAAACTCCTCTGTCTCAAGTTGAATATCCCCCGCTTGCGGCAGCTCAAGTCCTTCCCGCTCATAAGTATCTTCGCCAGTCCCGGGCAACTCATCCGATTCAAGCTGAAAATTAAACTCAGACGTGATCTCCGGCTCTGGTTCTAGTTCTATACCGTCCTGTATTTTCACATCAAGGCCCTCATCCAGTGCAATCTCAGTCAGGTCGTCTTTATATCCTTCGTCCTGGTCAATCTGCCCCTCCCGCTGAGATGAAGGGTTAGTCTGTGGTTCACCCTCCAGAGTGAACTCATCAAGGGAAAACTCGATTTCCTCACCTTTGCCATGGTCAGCCGTGGTCTCATCAGGCACCTCGTCAGGCGGCTCAGGCGTGGGTGCGTCTGCGGGAGTGGCTGCGTCTAATGTAAAGGCCTCTGAATCCACGGCGCCGGGGTCTAATGTGATGGCGTCAGGGTCTAATGTAAAGGCCTCCGAGTCTGCGGCGCCAGGGTCTAACGTCAGGGCCTCCGAGTCCACTGCGCCCTGTTCTACGGCGAATGTGACGCCGGAGTCCTCATCAACGCTTTGTTCCACGGTAAACTCATCGTGTTCATTTGACATTTGTATGCCAATAGTCTCATCATCTTCGGTTCGTTTGTGTTCATATTCGGCCTCCGGCGAAACGGCGGGAAACTCCCCCGCGGCTAACCCCACTGCCGCGCCAAACCCGGCGTCGGCTATGTAGTCCGGCTGGTTCAACGGCACGGTATCATGCTCGTAGTCCGGCGCAGACGACGACCCAAGCGGCACATAGGACGACGAATCTGACCTTCGCGTCCTCGTCGCCAACCAGTAACATATGACCGGCTGAGCCGCGGTGGTTAACAACAATATCACGAACAAACCCCCGTAGATACCCAGCAAGGTAGATAGATTCTCCTTAGAAAAAACCACAAAAAGCGGAACAACTCTCGATATAATTAATCCTATCAACGGTGAGCCGAGGCACAAAAATCCAAACTTTTTATTTACCTGCAGCCTCTCACATATGGCCATCCATATAAGTACCATAACCGCGATGTTCACTATTGGTATTAACATCAAAAATATCCACCACCACGGCTTACCGGCGGTCTGTGCCATCGTATATAATTGGAGACCCGTAATCCATGCCATCCAGGGCGAAGACACGCCCAGCCTTACGGCAATCTTATACAGGAAATAGCCGTAAAGTAACGCGCCAAGTAAAATCAGGACAAATGCGCCGATGAGTATCCTAAGAAACGTCTTAGGTTCTATTGGAAAGCTCGCCGGTGATGACTTCTGCGGCATCGGCACATTGCGTTTTGCTACCGGGCGCGCGGGAGGCATTGGTGCGGCGGTTGCCGAAGGTTGTGCCGGTGCGGGTGTTGCCTTAACAACAGGAGACGGTGCTGGTGCGGTAACAGGAGGCTGTGCGGTCTTCTGAGGGTGCGGCGTAACTGTGGCCGCGGGTGGCGGCGGTGTTTTTTTCGGTAGCTGAGGCGCTGCCGACGCCGAAGGTGGTGGCGGTGTTTTAGGCGTTGCCTCTGCATTGCGCGGCTTAGGGCTGGCCTTCGTCTCAGGAGGCACCGCCTCTGTATCTTCTTCATTGGGGGGCGGGTAATCAGTGACATGAGATTGCCCGTTTTTGTCAATCCATCTAAACAGGCCGGCTTCCGCCATATTCTGAGCAACGAACACCGATAACACTATCAGTAAGACTGGTAAAATAAGCCTTATTCTCATATGCCCTCCCTTCCTACAAAAAGCATCTTTAATCCAACACAGCGATTCTACCAAATCTCCCGATGTAAAATCTCTGTTATATTCAGGGTTATTCATCTGCGGCCATGTGTTTTCCCTTTATTTTCCGGCTATATAATCGCCAAGAAGTCCTCTTGTGTGTTCGTCGTCATGGCAATAGGCACACAGGTTTTCCCAATTTGAACCATCTGGCGGGTTATTGTTGTGATTGCTGTCTTTGTGGTGCACTGTCAGCAGGTTCTTGTTTTTTTCGTCGAACTCACGGCCACACTTCGCGCATATAAGACCGTGGATTTGCAGCGACTGCTGCCGGTAGTTGGCGTTTGTATTTTGGCCCGCCGCCTTCAGCTCCCTGATTATCTCCTCGACGGATTTGTTGCTGCCGGTTGGCTTGCCAATCGGCTTCCTTGGTTTAAACGACCGGTTCTGAGGCATATCCATTCTCCTTGTTACTGGCAACCAACTCAGGTCTGACCTTCACGGGGATTATCATTCTAAGACCCTGCAGGTATGACCTTACAGTCTTTGCCTTTTGTTCTTCCTGTGCCGATTTCACGATTGATTCTATTGCCTGGTCGTTGCCCTTGAACTGCGCGGCGATCTCCTTAGGTAGGGCTGATTTTGTGTCCGCGGCCAGTTCTATTATCCTCCTCATTTTTTGTATGGCGAGGTCTTCTCGTTTTTTCAGCTCAAAGTATTGGGGAGTAAGCCTGCTTAACTCAAGGGTTCTGAGGTATATCTCCTTTCTGAACACCCCGTCTCTGATAAAAGCGGGGTCACGCGTTATTGAATCGTTTATCTCTTCGTCGCTGACTCTTATGCCAAGCTTGTTGGCCTCAGCCAACAGGAGTTGATTTTCTATTATTCCCTCAAGGACAATTTCTTTCAGTCTTAGTTGCTTTTCCATCTCCGGCGTGAACTTCTCCTTTAGCATATTGGAGTAGTAGTTCTTCATATTTTCGTACATCCTCCAGTACTCCTCCGGGTATATCCTCTTGTCCCCCACCTCTGCCACAGCAAGCTGTTTTGATGACTTGTCTATCGGCCCCACGTAGAAAAATATGAAAGATATGATTATCAAAAAGAAAAACACGTAAAAAAACTTCGCATACTTGTGCATGAATTTGATCATTTTATGCCTCCTTTATCGTTAAGCCTGCCACACGCATCCTCATCACAATGAACTATATCTCCTTCCGGCAGTATTGACGAGATCGAGTGTTTATAAATCATCTGCTCCCTGACATCTCTCAGTATTATAACAAAGCTGTCGAATCCCTTTATTATTCCCTTCAATTTCACCCCGTTTATCAAACATATTACAACCGGCAATTTTTCATTCCTGAGAAGGTTTAAATACGTATCCTGCAGGGTCGTAGTCCTAACTGATGCCATCGTCTAAGTCTCCTTTTTCATGTACTATAAATTATTTTTCTTAATAATTCAAGCTGTTAATACGGCAGGTAGGGGATAATTTTATCCAAAATCTCATTTTCGCTAAATATTCCCGTTATATCAAGGCATTTGACGTCCGGTTCGTTCTTAAACCAGCTCATCTGTCTCTTGGCGTACCTGCGCGTTGCCTGTTTTATGTTTGACACGGCCTCATCAAACCCTGTCTCTTTCCTGAAGTACGCAAATAGTTCTTTGTAGCCGATTGCCTGCATAGGCGTGTGTGCCAGCTCAAGTGCGAACAGCGCCTGTGCCTCTTCTATGAGACCGGACGCTAACATCACGTCAACTCTTTCGTTTATCATTGCGTAGAGTTCGTCCCTTTGCCTCATCAGGCATATTTTTATGAACTCATAAGGAAGCGACCTTGTCATTTCCGTTTGCAGTCTCGACATAGGCGCGCCGCATTTGAGGCATACCTCTATGGCGCGTACAACTCTGCGGTGGTCGTTGGGGTTTAGCTTTTCAGTAATTTTGGGGTCGAGGCCGCTTAGATAGTTGTATAGGAATCCGGGCGTTTGTGCCTCGGCGTTCATGAGGTTTGTTCTCAGTTGCCAATCCGCCGATGGCGCTGTAAAAAGCCCTTTTGACATTGCCCTGATATAAAGCCCTGTGCCGCCGGTAATGATTGGCCGCTTGCCCCTGGCGATAATGTCTTCTATTGCCAGGGCGGCCTCAGAGACGTACCGCCCGGTACTGTACGGCTCAGTCGGCGGGGCGATGTCTATCATGTGGTGGGTGATTTGCGACCTCTGTCCCATGGTTGGCTTGGCCGTGCCTATATCCATGTCCTTGTACACCTGCATTGAGTCGGCACTGATTATCTCACCGCCAAGTTGCCGCGCTAAGAGTATTGAGACGCCCGTCTTTCCAACACAGGTCGGGCCGCATATGGTTACTACTTTGTTCACCTTAGGCCAGTGTCGCACGGCGCACGGCAAATGCCGCCTTTGCCGCCCCCGCCATTTCCCTCACATCATGCACTCGCACAATATCAGCCCCCTTTAATATTGAAGCCGCCACCATCGCCGCAGTCCCCATGGCCCTTTTTTCAACCCCTGCGCCGTCTAATATCTGTCCTATGAAGGCCTTTTTTGATACGCCCACCATTATGGGCATCCCCATAGTTGCAAACCTGTCGAGGTTCCCTATTATCTGAAGGTTATGTCCTGTGGTCTTGCCAAACCCTATGCCCGGGTCAAGGATTATCAGGTCTTTTTTTACTCCTGCCGCCAGCGCCATCTCTATGCTTCTATTGAAATACTCTTTTATCTCCGAAAAAATTGCTTCATAGACAGGGTTTTTCTGCATATCTTTTGGTGTGCCTTTGATGTGCATTATGACTACGGCCGCCTCATGTAGCGCCGCGACGCTGGCCATGTCAGAATCAAATCGAAGGCCGCTTATGTCGTTCACTATCTCTGCCCCCGCCTGTAGCGCCCTCTGTGCCACACCGGCCTTATACGTGTCAATAGATATGGCAACGGGGATACTCCCGACAAGCGCCTCTATTACAGGTATCGTCCTTCTAAGCTCTTCATCATATGATACGGCCTCCGCGCCAGGACGGGTTGACTCCCCGCCTATGTCTATTATATCAGCGCCATCAGCGGCCATTGAAAGGGCGTGTTCAATGGCTCTGGTTTTGTCAAAAAATCGTCCCCCGTCTGAAAACGAATCAGGCGTAACGTTAAGCACACCCATGATACACGGTTTTTCGGATAGGTCTATGGTATGTCTTTTCAGGCGTAGTATCAAGAAGATTGGGGGCGCAACTGCCTGGTTTGTTCCATTACCAGTTCTATTTCGTCATTTCCTATGGTCTCTTTTTCCAGTAGTATTTTGGCCATAGCCTCAAGCGTATCAATGTTGGCGCTGAGTAGCTCCCTGGCGTTTTCATAGGCCTCCATTACTAATCTCCTAACCTCATCGTCAATGCCTATGGCGGTCTTTTCGCTGTAGTCCTTGTGTCTGGCTATCTCTCTGCCGAGGAAAATCTGCTCTTCCTTTTTCCCAAACGTAAGAGGTCCCATCACGTCTGACATACCCCACTCGGTAACCATCTTTCTGGCAAGGTCTGTGGCGCGCTCAAGGTCGTTGCCCGCCCCCGTGGTCATGTGGTTAAGGGCCAGCTCTTCGGCAGCCCTGCCTCCGAGGAGGACCTTTAATGTCTTTTTAAGGAATTCCTTTGAGTAAGTGTATCTGTCGTCAATGGGCAGTTGCTGGGTTATGCCGAGGGCGCGGCCTCTGGGTATAATACTAACCTTATGTACAGGGTCAGTGCCCGGCGTGAACTTCGCAACAAGGGCATGGCCGGATTCGTGATAGGCGGTGTTTCTCTTTTCCTCATCGCTGATTATCATGCTCCTTCTCTCAACACCCATCAGTACCTTGTCTTTGGCCATGTCGAAGTCCACCATTTCGACCTTTTCCTTGGTGTCCCTCGCGGCCAAAAGCGCCGCCTCGTTTACAAGGTTTGAGAGGTCTGCCCCGGTAAAGCCCGGCGTACCCCTCGCTATGAGTGCTAAATCAACATTCTCATCTATTGGAACTTCCGCCGTGTGTACCTTTAGAATCTCCTCACGCCCCCTTACGTCGGGCTGCGATACGACAACCTGTCTGTCAAACCTCCCTGGCCGAAGTAGGGCAGGGTCAAGGACATCCGGCCTGTTTGTGGCCGCTACAACAATTCTGCCTTCTTTGCCTTCAAAGCCGTCCATTTCCACAAGCAGTTGGTTGAGGGTCTGTTCACGCTCGTCATGCCCTCCGCCGAGTCCTGCGCCTCTGTGTCTTCCAACGGCGTCTATCTCGTCAATAAATATAATGCACGGGGCATTTTTCTTTGCCTGGTCAAAGAGGTCCCTGACGCGCGAGGCACCCACGCCGACAAACATCTCCACAAAGTCCGACCCCGATATTGAATAAAACGGCACATCGGCCTCGCCAGCGATAGCCCTTGCCAGCAGGGTCTTCCCCGTTCCGGGAGGGCCTACGAGCAACACCCCTTTGGGGATTCTGCCACCCAGTCTTGTAAACTTCTGCGGGTCTCTGAGGAAATCTATTATCTCCTGCACCTCCGCCTTTGCCTCTTCTATACCGGCCACATCTTTGAACGTCACCTTGTTTGTCTTATCGGAGACCAGCCTTGCCTTAGATTTGCCAAACGACATGGCCTTGTTGCCCCCTACCTGCATCTGGCGCATAAAAAATATCCATATCAGCGCAAGAAAGATTATCGGCCCCCATGAAAAGAAAAAATTCACATACCACGGGTTCGACACCGGCGGTTTTACCGTTATCTTCACATTCTTACCCATCAGTTCCTTCACAAGGTCTGGATATTCCATGGCAAATGTCCTGAATACCTTGCCGTCTTTCAGCTTGCCCGTTACCTCGTTTTCCTTTATATTGACCTCTTCTAAGGCTCCGGTCTTTAATTTATCAAGGAAATCCGAGAAGATAAGCTCCTCCTGCATGGGCTTCTGAACACTCAGCAGGTTAAACAGCACTATCATCAGGCCGCCGATAAACAGCCACACGAATATGTTTTTATACGCGTTATTCAAGGCATTCCATCTCCGCAGTCATTATAGCACATATCTAACATCAATTTCTCATTATAATAATATGAACAAACAATAATTAAATATATAGCCTCAAAATAATTAAAGATACAGCCTCACGGATTAAAGACGAAGGGGGGTAACCCCCCTCACCCCGTATTTTCGCCGAAGTTTATCTATTGAGTTTGGGCTGCCGCCTGTTGGCGGCTTCCAGAACTCCACCAGACATGCGACAATACTGTCGCGCTCCTACAATATTGTATGGTTTTTCGTCAATATTGACTTTTTAAAGATCCCATGCGAATAGGAGACCGGCGTCTTTACTCGCTTTATATGGCATTTATGCGAATTTTGGACATATATATAGGCAGTAACGCTATTAAGGGGGTAATGCGATGATAGATAATTTTGAGAAGTCAATAGCATTTGTCCTTGACGCGGAGGGCGGGTATGCAGATGACTCCGATGATCTGGGCGGTGAGACAAAGTACGGTATCAGCAAGAGGGTATATCCCGATATAGACATAAAAAATCTCGGTGTCAGTGAGGCAATGGAGGTATATCGCCGCGACTACTGGCTCCCGTCAGGGTGCGATAAACTCGCCTGGCCAATGTGTCTTGTTCAGTTAGACACGGCCGTAAATATGGGTGTAGGAAAGGCTAATAACATTGTTAAGCGTGTGGATGGCCTGTCCCTGACTCAGAAAGTTAACGCGTATTTGGCAATTCGGAAAGATTACTACGAAGCCATCGCCGCCATGGGCAGTAATGCCCGATTTATAAGCGGCTGGTTAAACCGCCTTGGGCGGTTAAATGAATACATTCAATCACATTAAGGAGGCCACAAATGGGTAACATCACAATCCAGGGAGTCTTACAGTTAGGCGTAGGTATCCTAAGCCTGTTCGGAGGAGCCGGAGTACAAAGAAACTATGTCAGCGGTATTACAAACATCGTCGGCGCGCTAGAGTCTATGTTTGCACAGCCGCATGAGGTTGGCTCCGTAGCCGCAACCACCCCACCGGCGGCAACAACACCAGCAGCTTCCTAAATAAACTCATCAGCCACACCCTCATGGTCATTATTGATTGACCCTGAGGGCATTACATCTATAAAGTGACAGGCCTCGGCTTGATTCTTGCCAAAGACTCGGGAAACAAAATGTGACTACATAAAACGTGATGATATTGACAAAAAGGTGGTGGCCCTGTATTATAGAGGTGACGCTTGTATCTCATGTTTAATGAGATCAATATTTCGACCTTGGAGGCAAAGATGGCTAAGAAGACTTTCGGACAGTTTGATGACATTATTGAATTCGCGGCAAAATTCGTGGAACAGCAAAAGGGCGTATGGGACCACACGGCATGGACAGATTTTTTGAAGGGGATTGGCAAGATGGGTTTTGACGTAGATGGAGAGATGCAATCGTATCTTGGTTCCCTGCTGGAATCTCTGAAAAAATACTATGACACCGCGGCATCCACTAGCGGGATAACCACCGTGATGACAGGAATCGCAGAAAATACAGCCAGTTTTCTTAATAAGACAAAGGGCAGCTGGGACCATTCGGGTTGGGAGAAATACCTGAGCGATATGCAGAAAAAAGGTGCGGAACTCTCCGATGAGACCGTTAAATATCTCGGCAGTGTCCTTGAAATTTCCAAAGAACTCTATCTTCTGCCCGCGCTTGCATCAAAGATGATGTCAAAAGGAACTGCTAAGAAGTCAAAAGAAGCCTAAAGAAGGCAGAGAGGTCAGAGAAGGCTGAAAAAGGCAGGGGAGGCGGAGGATGCCTTGCTTGGTTGGGTTGGGCGCTGAGATGCGGCGATGTGATCGCGCCAGCGGTGAGTCGGCTGTGCGGTGCAACCGGAGGGGTTTATCTATGATTGTTAGAAAGGTCGTGGTTTTAGTGTTGATATTGGCTGTTGGGTTTTTGGCGACTGGGTGTGGTTTTGTTTCGGACGGGCCGTTCGGCTGGGCGATGACAAATCATAGGACGCCCGTGGCAAAAGGACGAGCCTCCTCAGGATTCAGAGAAGGGCAGGCATGTCTTTATTCCTTTTTTGGTGCGGTCACTATAGGAGATGCCGGAATTGAGGCCGCCATGCGTGACGGCGGATTAAAAGATGTCTTTACTATTGACAGCTATAGCCAGAGTTTCTTCGGCGCATACACAAGGCAATGCACCGTGATAGTTGGCAGTTAGCAGGGCGGGTTAAAGAGGTTATCTCAAATAACGCCGCCTTTGGCATGATATTAGTGGCATATGATGTTAGTGAAACATCTTGTTTTGGATAACTGGCAAGGATATAGTGACACTGGTACGTTTGCCTTCCTCACTTTCAATATCAACAGTGTCTGCGTGGCGCTTTATTATCCCTTCCACTATTGATAACCCTAATCCCTTTCCAGAACCAACTTTCCTTGGGGTATTTTTTTCTCGTCCACATCATCACTATTGTGCAACCGCCGATGTTCTGTCTCTGAAATAGTCATAAACATGATAGACTCCCCACATACGATACCTCCAGCGCCAGCAGCCGCAGGGTTAAAGGGTTAAGGCCGTCTGTAATCCTACAAAAAATACGGGGCAACTGCCACTACACCGATCCACCTCCTAATACACCCTGACCCTATTGCACAACTTTTATTAGGTAAATACCATGTTTTATTCGCTAAATTGTTACTATATAGTACAGCTATTATACCGTGTAATGCTTATAGCTATGTTGACTTAACATATACTAACATTGGTCATCACATATATGCTAACAGAATTCTTGTTATATATCAGTTACAGCAAAGGCACCGGAATGACGGAAAGGGACAAAGCCGGAATGATTGCATAGGTATTGTCTGCTTTATTTTTCAAATGCGATTGCCATGGGTTAAGGGGCAAGGACTAACGGACCAGGGAAGAGTGGAAAAAAGGATGATCAGGGGATACCCGTCCGGTTATTATTAGCTGAATAGGACATTTCTATTTTGGTAAGAAGTAGGACATTTCTACGTTGGCTTGACAAGTTTTTGTGAATGTTTTTGCCCTAGAACCGACATAGAGAAGCGAAAAGAGTTAAAAGCCCCCGTGCTTTAAG
>JADFYL010000116.1 GCA_015233045.1 Nitrospirota bacterium
ATTCAAATCAAGGTTCTTTAGTAAAGCTGATTATCTGACGGCTATCACGTTGGCCCTTGAAGAGGCAAAGAGGTTAATATTACAAGATGTGGATAATACCGAAACTTGCCCGCATGGTTTTTCTGTTCAGGCGTTATTAGACCTGCAAATCCATTAATAGAGCCTATGAACGCATGATTAAAGACTGTATAGTTTTTGTATAGCAGACAGACGGGAAACGCCTAAATCCTTCTGAATTACCTTGCCAAGGTTGGGGTCGCGAGTTTGAGCCTCGTCGCCCGCTCCAAATTTAAATCAATAGGACAAAGACATAAGGATTAAAGACGAAGGGGAGTAACTCCCCTTCACCCGTAAATCTCGCCACGTTTTGTCAGAGTTTGCCCGACCTTAGTATTGATATTATCAGCCATATACCAAGGAAAAAGGCTATCGTGAAGCCCAGCGTCCCTATGGCCGGTATGTCGAATATCTTAGCGCCTGTCCCTGAGAGTGTCAATATGGACGAACTCATTATAATTGACGCTATCACTATGCTGAAAGACAGCCTGTTTGAGGACTTTTCAATGTCCCTTGTCAGGCGGTCTATACCAGCTATGTTAGACTTAATAGTGAACTCACCGGCTATCATTCGCCGAAGAAGGACGCGGATTTTCTTCGGCGTGTCTATCAGGGAATCGGCCAGGCCGGACAGGTGTCTTTCGAGCTTGTCAAGCACCCTTTTAGGGCCGTATTTTTTCATTATCAGCGTGGATGTATATGGCGTCGCGGCACTTATAAAGTTAAACCCGGGCGCAAGCTCCCTCACCGTATTATCTACGATTAACAGGCACTTATCTATCAGCAGCAGAGACGACGGGATTTTCAGCTTATGTTTTATCGCAAGGCGCGTTACCGTATTCAGGTACTCGGCAAAGTTTATCTCCGACAGCGCGCTGTCATACAGGGGCAGCAACAGCTCCATCATATCGGCAAGAAACTCCTGCCTGAAACGGTCTATGTCCATCTCGTCTGTTATCATCCCAAGCTCCACGAACTGGTCTATCAACGATTCAAAATCCTTATGCACAAGGGCAACGAGCAACGCCGCAATGCTCTCCATCACCACAGGGGTCAACCATCCGGCCATTCCGAAATCCACAATTGCAATGCGCCCGTCATAGAGGACGAACAGATTGCCGGGGTGCGGGTCAGCATGGAAAAACCCATCATCAAGTATCATCTTAAAATAAGCGTTGACGAGTGTTGCCGCAAGCTCATTCCTATCAAGCCCTGCCTCATCTATGGCACTTATGTCGCTTATCCTCATTCCCTCAATTCTCTCCATCACCAGTACCCGTTCAGATGTAAACTCAGGATACAGAAGAGGAATCTTTATATTCTTGCCGGTCTTGAAATTCTTGGAGAAGCGCTGGATGTTCCTGGCCTCCTCACAGAAATTCATCTCTTTTTTTATCGTCCTGGAAAACTCGGAGATGATTCCCAATGGGTTAAAGACCTCCGTGTCCGGTATATATTTGAGCATCAGGCCGGATATCATTTTCATTATACTGATGTCTGTTTCAATTATCTCTTTTATATGAGGGCGCTGCACCTTCACAACCACTAAAGAGCCGTCTTTGAGCGTTGCCCTGTGTACCTGTGATATTGACGCGGCGGCTATCGGGATCTGTTCAATGTTACCAAATATTTCTTCTATGGGTTTGCCGAGTTCCTTTTCGATTATCCCCTTAGCGCTCTGAAAGGGAAACGGCGGCACCTCATCCTGGAGCTTCTCAAACTCCGTGGCATATCGTTCTGTTATCAGGTCAGGACGTGACGACAGTATCTGGGCGAGTTTTATAAAGGATGGGCCAAGCTCCTCAAACACATGCCTGAGGCTCACGGCAACCGTGCTCTCAAGGATTACCCCGCCCGCCAGGAGCGTGATACGTTTTCTGAACGGGATCAGTCCATTGAGATTCAACTGCTCAATGAATTGGCCAAAGCCGTGCTTAACCAAGACATTCAGTATCTGCGTTATCCGGTTTATGTTCCTGTAGGTCTTTCTTATTTTAAGGAGTTCGCTGAACATCGTTTCTATTTGCTGTCCGTGTGGTTGCCTTCAGAGACTGAAAGGCGCTTTGAGAGAGCGGCGATCTTCTTGTTGAGCCTTTCTATGTCGTCCTTCGTGGCAAGGTTCATCTTGCTGAGGGCTATGTCTATTATTTCAGAGATGTTTGCGTTTATACCCGAACCCGCACTGGTAATTTTCTCAGACCATTCGTCTATCATGCTTTTGCCCTGTGATTCGCTTAACTGCCCCTTTTCCACTAATCCACCAACAAACTCTCTGAGAGTTTCCTGCGCCCCAAGTGCCGCCATTACCGTATTCCTTATCAGATCAAATAACATTTTGCCTCCTTAAGCAACTGTGCACTGCATAGTTTATCTTGTGGGATTCTAACATAAATGAGCCGGTTAATACCAAATTGCGAATTGCCTCACGAAAAAACTACACGAATTGGGCGAAAGCCTGAATCCATCCGGGCATAACATGTATAAAAACAAATTTGATATTGACATACGGCTCTGCTTTATGCCATTGTGCAGCGGATAAGCAAAATCAATACACTTGGAGGTGTGTGTGAAAAGTAGAAAGTTTTTAGTAGCAACCTGTCTGATTGCAGGTTTGTTCGCCGCTGTTATAGCCGGAAATGCCGGAAATGTTAGTGCCTTTGATATCAAGGGTATTAACCCCGCGGACGCATTAAAACCCCAAGGAACTGAGGCGGCCAAACCTAATGACACCAAACCTGATGCGTCATCTCCCAAAACGTCCAAAGAGGAGAAGTCTTATACAAACAATACGAGAAAGTTTACATTTACAATCCCCGCGGGGTGGGAAATATCATCAGGTACGCCGGACTCCGACAATATGGTTTTTAGAAAAACAGGCACAACCCAACACTTTGCCTTTCAATACACACAGCTTGCGAGCGATTTCCCTGCGGAGGCCTCTGTTAAGGCATCGTTAAAAACTGCAATGGAGGATATTAAGCACGGAAAGAATATCGCGGCAAAACGCAGGGATGATGTGAAAAAGGTAAATGGAAAGAATGTGCTATATGCAAGAGGCTGGGAGTTAATAGATGCTGGCAAAAACGGTCCCCAGCGCATAATATGGCAATGCTACGACAGGGAAAACTTCTATTTCAACTTTATGGCCTCAGCGCAATCTAATGAATTTGACGAGGCAAAACCTACACTTCAAAAGATAATTGACTCCATAAAGTTTTTGGAATAGCCGATACACAGTTGACAGGCATACAATAGTGTGCGGCGACACCTGTTCATAGATGGATGAGGTAAGCTAGAAATAAACGAAGGGCGCAGCGAGTCCTGATACAGTTGAAGTGGTTGGCATCAGGGCGCGTCGGCGGTTCCTGTAACGTGTACATACGTAATAGAAAAATACGTATTGACAAAAACTGATATACTCATGTACAATCTTCCAGGGTGGCATGGGAAGAGGTTTCTTCTTACTATGTTTGTATCAGTCTGACATGGCTCTGCATGTTAATGAGTGCATTAGTAAGATGATGTGTTTTGCGTTCTGAACATCCATAACGACTTGATAACGTCATGGAGATGTAGTTTGGTGTGAAACCTGTCTTTTTACGCATGTGCTCCTTAATCAGCTCAAACGAAAAAAGCTAACGAGGAGTATCCGTCCATGATAAACAGGAATCGAAGTAGAGGTGCGGTCGCAGTTGCAGTATTGTTGATAACGGTCTTTTGCCTTAGCTCTGTATCATTCGCAAACGTATCCGCCGCGGATGGTAATCACACGGCAGGGATACAAAGTGATGGTACTCTTTGGGCTTGGGGTAGTAATGCATACGGTGAAATAGGAGACGGAACAACTACCAATAAGTTGTCACCTGTTAAGATAGGGACATCCGCATGGTCAAGTGTATCCGCAAGTGGTAATTGCACGGCAGGGATAAAAAGTGACGGCACTCTTTGGGCTTGGGGTTATAATTCCTACGGTGAAATAGGAGACGGAACAACTACCGATAGGAACTCACCTGTTCAGATAGGGACATCTGCCTGGTCAAGCGTATCCGCAGATGGTCTGGACACAATAGGGATAAAAAGTGACGGCACTCTTTGGGCTTGGGGTTATAATGCCTACGGTCAATTAGGAGACGGAACGACTACCGATAAGTTGTCACCTGTTCAGATAGGGACATCTACAAATTGGTCATCAGTATCTTCATCTGTGTATACCAAAATAGGGATAAAAAGAGACGGCACTCTTTGGGCTTGGGGTTTGAATAACAGTGGCCAATTCGGAAACGGCTCGACTACCGGCGCATTGTCACCTGTTCAGATAGGTACATCTACAAATTGGTCATCAGCATCCTCAGGTTACACTCACACGGCAGGGATAAAAAGTGACGGCACTCTTTGGGCTTGGGGTTATAATCTGGTGGGTCAATTAGGAAACGGTACAAATACCGATAGTTTGATACCTGTTCAGATAGGGACGTCTACCTGGTCAAGCGTATCCGCAAGTGCCTTGCACACGGTAGGAATAAAAAGTGACGGCACTCTTTGGGCTTGGGGTTATAATAGCAACGGTCAATTAGGAGACGGCACGACTACCAATAAGAACTCTCCTGTTAAGATAGGGACATCTACCTGGTCAAGCGTATCCGCAGGCAATGGCTACACAATGGGGGTAAAAAGTGACGGCACTCTTTGGGCTTGGGGTGGTAATAGCAGTGGTCGTTTAGGAGATGGCACAACCACCGATGAGTGGTCACCTGTTCAGATAGGGATGTCTAATTGGATAATATCGCCTCCATCCTCTTCATATACCCTAAGCGTAACAAAAACCGGTGCGGGTACAGGCACCGTAACCCCGTCAAGCGGCTCTCTCAACTGGAGCGGCAGCACCGGCACGGCCACCTATACGTCCGGCACATCGGTAACGCTAACCGCAACAGCCGCGTCCAGTTCTACGTTTTCAAGCTGGTCAGGCTGTGATTCGACAAGCGGTCAGTATTGCACCGTTGCAATGTCGTCGAATAAGTCTGTAACGGTGACATTTACAACATCTGGAGGGTCTTCGGACTATAACTCCGCCTCGGCGGAAATTGATGCAATCTATGGTCAATATGCTTCATTCTTTGGCACTAAATCTGGCAACATAGTTACGGCGACATCCGGTTCAGCCACATACTATGTCCAATGGTTTACCAATGGCGCTGCCATCGTGGCCTGGACAGACGGGACTATGTATGTTTATTCCAATGGCACATGGTACGCCTTAGGGGTAACCTGGAAGACATCTGGAAGCGATCTTGATAAGGCAACCGCGGCAATTAACTCAATCTATAATCAATATGCTTCGTTTTTTGGCGCTAAATCCGGAGGCATACTTACGGGAACATCCGGCGCTGCCACATACTATGTCCAGGTGTTTACCAATGGTGCCTCTCTTGTCGCCTGGACAGATGGAACTATGTATGTTTATTACAATAGTACGTGGTACGCTTTAGGGGTAAGCTGGAAATAAACAACGGGCTACAGTCCTGATACATTGAAGTGATTGGCAATGGCGGCTTAATGGTCGCCATTTGCTTGGCATCAGGGCGCATCGGCAATTCACGTCGGCAATTTCTTGATATATTTATACCCACTCTTTTATAATAACCTACGCCGACAGCGGCCTCAGTGGGAGTTGCGCGTGTGAGTGGTGAGTTGTGGCCGCATGGTGATTAATGATTAGCCGGTTATGGAGGATGTTATATGCTTAGATGGGGTAGTTTTGTTAAATGTTCTTTGGTGTTGTTGGTATTTCTGACGTTGCTTGCGCCCGCAGCGTCTCATGCCGACGACGGATGGGCCTGGAATAGCACTGGCTCAAACGCAAAGTGGTATAGTGTGGCGTCCAATGCAGACGGCACGAAGCTGATTGCCGCAATCAAAGGTGGAGATATCTGGTCTTATTCAAACGGCGCGTGGACAGAGGCTAAAGTAAACGGAGACAACAATACATGGGTGGCCGTGGCGTCAGATTCAACAGGTACGAAGCTGGTTGCCGCCGCTAGTGGCGGTGATATTTGGACGTATTCAAACGGCGTATGGACTGCAAATAAGGTAAACGGGGGTAGCAACAGTTGGGCCGCTGTGGCGTCAAACTCAGACGGCACAAAATTAGTCGCCGCTGTCAGTGGCGGTGATATCTGGACGTATTCAAACGGTGTATGGACTGGCAACAATGCGGGAGGTGGCAGCAACAACTGGGCCGCTGTGGCATCGAATTCTGACGGCACCAGGCTGGTTGCCGCCGTCAATGGCGGTGACATTTGGACATATTCAAACGGCATATGGACACCGAATCAAGTGGCCGGTGGCAGCAGCGATTGGGCTGGCGTGGCGTCAAATTCAGACGGCACGAAGCTGGCCGCCGTCAATAGCACCGGTGTTTGGGTGTATTCAAATAGCCTGTGGACGGCGTCTTTATTGGGCCAGAGCGGCTGGGCCAGCGTGGCGTCAAGCGCAGACGGCGGCAGACTGGCCGCTGCTTCGTATGGCGGTGATATCTGGACCTATGTAAACGGCACGTGGACGGCGGGTAATGTATATGGCGGCGGCAACAATTGGAATAGCATAGCCTCGGATTCAACAGGCACTAAGCTGGTTGCCGTTATCTCATCTACTCACGGGTCTATCTGGACGGGATATTACTCAGTAAACTATCCTGCTGCGAGCGCGTGGATAAATGCGTTGTGTAGCGAATACTTCTCATACTATGGAACAAAGACCGGCGCGGTGGCTACATTAACAACGACAAGCGGCGCATACTTTATGCAATATTTTAACAATGGCAAGGTAATTTTGGCATGGACTGATGGCTATCTGTATTCCTTCAGCGGCACTAGTTGGTACTCCCTTTATATCGTCTGGAACGCAACCAGTGTTGCTGATACGGCAAGCGCGTGGATTAACGGGGTATATAGCGTATATCCCTCGCTCTTTGGGACAAAATCCGGGGGTGTGACAGCAGGGACTGACGCAAACGGCACATACTATATCCAATTGTTTACAAATGGCACGGCAATCCTGGCGTATTCAGACGGGTATCTATATTACGGCTACAGCGGCGTCTGGCACTCCTTTGGGATAAAATGGGAATAATAACCATCCATAGTCTGTCTTAATCGAGTAGGAGGCAGGTGATTATTTCACCTGCCGAGACTCTTGAGGTTATCATGTTTCGTCCTAATTTTCTTCCACTGTTTCCAATAGCACATGCGAAGCCGTCTCCTAATCCATTCGTCGAGCTTTCGACAATGTTCTCGCATGTCCGTTAGTGCGAAATACCTAACCCAACCATTTATGACTTGATTGAGTCTGACCCTAGAACCGACATAGAGAAGCGAAAAGAGTTAAAAGCCCCCGTGCTTTAA
>JADFYL010000117.1 GCA_015233045.1 Nitrospirota bacterium
GAGTTTCATAATAACTGTGCATATTCTGAGGCATAAGGACAGATTCCGGACAAGCTGGAATGACAGAAACAAGGGGGGCAATTTCTAATGCGTTTGCCCTGCATGTGAGCAAGACAATCTCCATAACACGGCCTGACACGCCGCAAGGTGAAAGAAGAGGCAGCCCCCAAGTCTTCCAACATGGGGACTGCTGACGTCGTTAACTTATAAATATCCTGCTTGCCGCCTTTATGGGTATCGCGGCCCCGGATACTGTTGTGGTGGATACTGTTGTGGCGGGAACTGTTGTGGTGGGTACTGAGGCGGCGGTAATGGCAATGGAGCGCTCCTCAGCGCCGCAACTTCTCTTATCAGATTGTCAAGGTCGTTGTTGATTCTAATTGCCTCACGGCGGGGTATCACCCCTCCGTGGCGGATTTCCGTGTTAAAGGAACTTTCTCTGTAGAAGTTGATGCGGCTGTGGATTTCTGACGCCGCCCTTCTGGAAATCGTGCCCATACGATAACATTCATCCAGCAACATTTGTGCCTCAGCCAACTTGCCAGAAATCACAGTGTCCCTCAAAGGACCCTGAGCCGCAACTACGCCTGACAGCATTAACCCCGCTACTAATATCGAGATACAAATAACTATCAATTTCCTCATCTGTGTCACCTCCGTGCATCTATTCCGGGTATTCGTAACCACTATGGATTCGTAACCCCACCCATAAAACCGCATCAGGAAACATATCTTGTATAATTCAAGGGGGAGGAAAAGGCCTCGTGCCTTCCGGTACAAGGCCCCTTAACTGCTTAAATTACCAGTATGTTACCTCTGTGGAGTAGACTGCATTGGCGGCTGGGCTGGCGTCTGCTGAGCCGGCGCTGCTTTGCGAGACGAATGCCTGCGGCGCTTTGAGCTTTTATGCTTATGCCGATGATGCCTTTTGGCCAACAACACAGGATTATCGCCTTGAGGCGGGACAATCCATGCTCCGGCGTCATGTGCGACATTGCCGACAACAGGCGAATCGGCCGTCAATCCACTCGTGGGGGCAATCGCCAAATCAGGCACACTCGTAGCAGAGGCATTGCCCGAAAGACCGGACAACAACACAACGGCCATTACCAGTAACAAAATCTTATAGTTCATAACTTATCACCTCCCTTGTTTAATTATATGTACTCTTCCTTAGTTACTAATGATCACACAATCAAATGGATTTATAACTCAACCATAGCCCATCTGAACCAATACACAAGCCCTTACACTATAACAACCATGCCTACCTATTGTCTAATAACACATGAACTCATGTCAAGGAATATCTTTAGTTTCACTCCACAATCAAGGAACAGGCCTCATGTCTTTCAACACAAGGCCTGTTAACAACGCCGATAATGTCTTAAGAACTCCCATCTATGGCGATTTCGGTGGAGGAGTCATTGTTGGAAACTGAGAACCCGATGTAGGACGTGGTACCACCGCCGACGGCTGAGAACCCGATGGAGGAGTCATAGTTGGAAGCTGAGAACCCGATGTAGGACGTGGTAGCACCCCCGACGGCTGAGAACCCGATGGAGGACGTGGTACCACTGCCGGTGGCTGAGAGCCAGACATCTGGTGGCGGCGCTCCGCTGCCCGATGGCGGCGCACCTCTTCAAAATGGCGGCGCACTTCTGCTGGCTGACGATGCACCGGCGCTGGACGACGAACAATCGGAGCTGGTGGCCGGGGGGCCGGTGACTGAGGTGCGGGACGGCGCACATTGCCCTTATCTTTTGGTGGCGGCGGCCCTTCCGCTAATAATACAGGATTACCTCCTTTAGACCATGTGCTGACACTATTGTCGGCCGTTAAATCGCCAGCAGTGACAGTTGACAGCTCCGGCAAATCAGCAGTTGTGGGCACCGCGTTTGCACTGCCAGAAAAACCGGACAATAACAAAGCAACGCCAGTAAAAACTATCAACCTCTTATAGCTCACGTTTATCACCTCCTGTTCATCTGATTGATTATACACATGTGCAATTATACAACAAATTTCTCATTAAAAGGTAAAACTAATGTTGTATAATTATGCCGTATGTTAACCGCAGTTTTGCACAGATGAGGATGTCCGGGTTTTTATTTGACCTCCCTGAGGAGTTAATAGCCCAATATCCTCCAGATGAGAGGGGTAAATCAAGGCTCATGGTGCTATGCGGAGACAGATGTATTGAACATAGGACGTTTGATGACATAGCGGATTATTTTAACGCCGGTGACATGCTTGTCCTCAACGACACAAAAGTCCTCCCCGTAAGACTTGCGGGTAAAACCGAGGCAGGCAAGGCTATCGGCGTGCTCATCGCACAAAAGAATGAGACCGGCGTTTATCGAATTCTCACAAAGGGAAGGTATACCGGGCGGGTGTTTTTTTCAGGGGATTTTTATGCTGATGTTTCAGATGGGAAGGAGGCGGTTTTTCACCATGATGGCCCGTTAGAGGACAAACTCCGTGAATTCGGCCTTATGCCCCTGCCTCCATATATAAAAAGACCCCCATGCGCCATTGACGCGGAGAGATACCAGACCGTGTATGCCGAGAAAGAAGGCTCAATAGCTGCCCCTACCGCCGGGCTTCACTTCACACATGAGATACTTGAGTCGCTAAGACACAAGGGCGTAATGCTTGAGACTGTCACACTCTATGTCGGCGAGGGGACATTTAAACCGATTCAAGCCGACAATGTATCAGACCACAAGATGGACAGCGAGAGGTTTGAAATTGACACATCCCTGCCTGAGAAAATAAAGGAGGCCAAAAGAAACGGCAATAAGACCGTCGCAGTCGGCACAACAACGACAAGGGCAATTGAGGCCCTGTCGTGCGGCAGATACAAATTAATCAACACAAGCGGCTCAGCCAATGGCTACCAGAGAATAACCGCCTCTACAGATATTTTTATCTATCCCGGTTATGAATTTAAGGCAGCCACCGCGCTTATAACCAATTTTCACCTGCCGCGCTCCACACCGCTTTTGCTTGCCTCGGCATTTGCAGGGCAAGACCGCCTTTTGCGTGCTTATAAAACTGCCATAGCCGCCCAATATAGATTTTTCTCCTATGGTGATGTTATGCTTATACTGTGAAGGGCAGATTATTTGATAAGATTGGTTATGACTTTATTGAAGGAAAGGGGTTGTTGATTGTGGTAGTGGTTTTGTTTTCGTCCGCGAGCTTTATTTTGGGGTTTTTCGCGGGGAAAAAGGTGTCAACTACGGCTGTGGCAAAGAAGGCTGAATCGGCCATTATTGAAGCAAGGACGGTTAAGCCGACAATCCCCGCTCCACCCACTCCACCAGCGCCGCCCACACAAACAGAAGTAACCGCGGTTAAACAGCAGGATATACCTCCAGCAGTTAAAAACTATGAACTCACCAACACGGGCGAAGACATTCAACATGCCGAATCTGTAAGGCCTCAGCCCCCCCATGCTGAACAACTGAAGCCGGAACAGCCAAGGCAGGAGCAACCGAAGCAGGAGCAACCGAAGCAGGAGCAACCGGGGCAATTAAAGCCCCAAGCGCAATTGCCCCGGGCCACAAGCCCTGTCCCGACGAAGGCGAAATCCCCTGATACAGCAAGGCGAGTTCCTGAACCCAAGCCGCAGGCCGAGACAAAAACACCCGCACCCACACCTGTAACTAATAGCCCTGCGGTTAAGGATGTCTTAACGCCTGTAGCGCCTCCCGGTGTGGGCACCCAGGGCACGTTCCACGCGGCTAAGGAATCAGCAAAGACCACCGCCAAACAGCAAAAAATACCCAAAGAGATTCCCCCGGCAAACTCAGGCGAAAAGTATTTTATTCAAATAGGCGCTTTTAAAGGGGTCGGCGATGCTATGAGGCTTCAGGACGACCTCAAAATGAAAGGATTTGACTCCGATGTTATAAAAAATACCGTTAACGATGGCGTAACACTATTTAAGGTAAGAGTTGGAGGCAACTATACAAAGTCCGAGGCGTCGCAAATGATGACGAGGTTAAACAAGAAAGGTATCAGGGGCTTTATGAAGGAGACCCAACGATAACCTTAGAGATACCGATAAGCAGTTATAAAGACCTTGATTTTCTGAATGCCGGCCTCTCCCAATCCCTGAAGGCGGTTGAGGATACTCTTGGAATTGTTGTGAGTGTCAGGGGCAACAAGGTCATAATAGAAGGCAGCGACGAGAAGGTGAAGATGGCTAAAAAGATGATTCTGGATATATATGATTATAAAAAAGAGGGCAACATTTTAAAGACGGACGACATAAGAAACGCGATAAACCGCTTGGGCGTTGCTGAGGACAGTGTCGGCCTGAAGGATGTCTTTGACAACTATATTGCCGTACCATCAAAGACGAGATATATAGCCCCAAAAACAGAGACGCAGTGGAAGTATTTAGAGGCTATTAAGACTCACGATATAGTCATAGGAATTGGACCGGCTGGCACGGGCAAGACCTATCTGGCTATGGCCATGGCCGTTAACGCCTATATGAAAAAACAGGTGAGCCGAATAATCCTTGCTCGTCCGGCCGTTGAGGCGGGGGAGAAACTCGGCTTCCTGCCCGGTGATGTGTACGAAAAGATAAATCCCTATCTGAGACCCATGTACGACGCCCTCTTCGATATGATAGACGCCGATAAGGCCTCAATGCTTATCGAAAAAGGCCTGCTTGAGATAGCCCCCCTTGCGTATATGCGCGGCAGGACGCTCAAAGACGCCTTTGTCATACTGGACGAGGCACAAAACACCACGGCGGAGCAGATGAAGATGTACCTCACACGTCTCGGTATCAATTCCAGGACAGTAATCACCGGCGACATAACTCAGATTGACCTGCCAGCGGACAAGACCTCTGGACTTGTCGAGATACAATGCATCCTGAAAGACATTGAAGGGATTAAGACTATCTATTTTTCCGAAAAAGACGTTGTCAGACATAAACTGGTACAGGAGATTATAAAGGCCTATGAGAAGCACGAAAGGCATTAAACCCTTTAAGATATTCAAACACAACATTGACCCTAAGATTTTGTATTTCGTTTTGACTTTTTCCCTGCTCATCTCTGTGACCATTGTGAAATCTCTGGATGTGTCTAATTTTATAGGGATTTTTTCTATCTGCATGATAGCTGTATCCATAATGTTTATGGATATATTCCGATATAAACCATCGTATTTAAAGCTGCAGAAGATGATAATGCTCCTTGGGCTGATGTTCTTTGGCACATTAGTCTTTGGCCGTCTGATAGAGTATATTTTTATCAATTTTACCAGAGGGCTTGGGCTGCATGAACAAAAGACAATAATCTACGGACTGCCCGTGCAGGCAGGGGCAATGCTTGTGATGCTCCTTTTCGACTCGCATACGGCAATAATCTTCTCCTTCATCATAAGCATACTAAGCGGCATATGGCAAAACGACGCCTACTACACATTCTATGTATTTGCGGGGAGCATAATAGCGGCGTTTTCCGTTATCAGATGTAAAAAACGCTCCGACATTATCAGAGGAGGACTGTATGTCAGCATAGCCAACGTAATCTCCGTCCTCGTCTTTTCCACGTTCAGCTCAAACCGCACTATTGACATCATAGTTCCATCATTAATCTTCGCATTGACAAGCGGTATAACTATATCGGCGTTTACTTCTATCATGCTGCCAATGCTCGAATCACTATTTAAGGTAACCACAGACATCACCCTGCTTGAGCTTCTCGACTTGAACCAGCCCCTGATGAAAAACCTGATGATAAGCGCACCCGGAACATACCACCACAGCGTAATTGTAGGAAATCTGGTTGAGGCGGCGGCGGAAGACATTGGCGTCAACCCGTTGTTGGCAAGGGTATCGGCCTATTACCACGACATAGGAAAGATAAAGATGCCCGAATATTTTGTGGAAAACCAGTCTGGCTCAATAAGCAAGCACGAAAAACTGAACCCGCACATGAGCAGTATGATTCTGATTTCTCACGTGAAGGAAGGCCTTGAGCTGGCCGACGAATATAAACTGCCCGAACTTGTCAAAGACATAATCACGCAGCACCACGGCACACACATCATTACGTATTTCTATCAAAAGGCAAAAGAGGAACAGGCCGACCCGCCAAAAGAAGAGGATTACAGATATCCCGGACCTAAACCCCAAAACAGAATAGCCGCCATTGTTATGATAGCCGACGCCATTGAGGCCGCCTCAAGGGTTCTCAAAGACTCTACACCGGCCCGCGTTGCCGGCCTCGTCGAAAAGATTATCAATACCGTGCTGATAGACGGGCAATTGACCGAATGCGAATTAACCCTGAAAGACATAAACAAGATAAAAGAACGCTTTACGTATATTTTAAACGGTATCCTGCACAAGAGGGTAGAATATCCGGGCTTTGACTTTAACAAACCCTCCGCCCCGGAAGGAGATAAAAATAAAAACATCGATAGAGAACCTCAACAAAAAGAAAAAGATAAGCCTGCGCTGGATCAAGCAACAGGCGAACCTGGCTCTAACGTTATTGAGTTTAAAAAGGGCGGGACATCCGCTCCTAAGAGCTGAGCTAAGCATAGTCCTTGTAGATGATGACAAGATGCAGGCCCTCAACAAGCAATACCGCGGCGTGGACAAGGCCACAGATGTCCTTTCGTTTCCAATGTACAACACGATGAGGGAATTCCCCAAAGAGGGCGGCTTCCTTCTGGGCGACGTGATAATTAATACAGAATGGATATATTCACAGCTCGACCCGGATGACAGCCCTGAGACGAAAACGGCTGAAGCTCAGAAACAATTGAGAATACTTCTCATCCACGCCCTCCTGCACCTTGTGGGCTTCGACCACGAGATTGACGCCCGACATGGCCGTTTAATGAAAAAAAAAGAGGCGGAACTCCTCAATGCCCTTAAAAAAATGGATTGACAGCGCAAATAACGCCATTGAGGGCATCTTAACCGCGGCAAGAAACGAACGCCACGTGCGTTATCACCTTTATGCCGCCACGGCTGTCCTGCTCTTTAGCTATGCGTCAGGCGTAACCACCGCCGAATTCCTCATAGTCTCAATCCTTACTATACTCGTAATAACTACAGAACTGCTGAATACCGCGATAGAGACCGTTGTTGACATCAGCTCCCCGCAAATAAGCGAACAGGCCAGAATCGCCAAAGATGTGGCCGCCGGTGCCGTACTTATATCGGCGTTGGGTTCGGCTATCGTCGGATATATCATTTTGTTTCCCTATCTCGTAAAATTCTTCAAACGCGGACTTTCAATAACTGCACACGGCGGTAATGAAATAGCCGTCTTGTCAGTGATAATCGTCTCGATTTTAGTCATTCTCATTAAGTCGTTAACCTCAAAAAAAGGACATCCCCTAAGGGGAGGAATGCCAAGCGGACACGCGGCGTTGTCTTTTTCAGT
>JADFYL010000118.1 GCA_015233045.1 Nitrospirota bacterium
TCTCGACTTTCCTGATGTAAAATACTTTTCTTTAAAATTAATCTCAAAACCTATGACTGTTGGGGAGAGCCATAACTTGGAGATTCAAGTTGCCAAATTAATTGAATCTAAATACCCGGGTGTATTAGTATTGGTTGACGTTATAGCACGTAAATAAGTATGTTTCATTTTGATTATTATAAAAAAATTGCCGATGATCTGTCCGGGTTTTATAAGGGCAGTGATCCTGCTGCCGATGCCGGCATAAGGACTTCGATTAGTAGATATTACTATTACATATTTCATAAGTATAAAGAAACAATATATAATTTACTCACTGTGCCGACTATAGATGAACTGATGAAGATAAAGTCACACCGCATTCACGAGCTGATTTCAAATATCATGACGTATTATAATAAAACTAATGTAGCCGGTGAACTAATTAAGTTAAGACGATTACGAAACTTATGTGATTACAACAAGACAGAAATTGTTGGAGCAATACAATATCTTTCAGCCCAAAGTATGGTTTTAACTCTGGAACAGGCATTGTCATCCATAATAACAGGGGCTGAATTAAACGGCGCTTTCAAGAGGGCACTGAGTGAAATAAAACAAAAACAACGCCAAGCTGCAAATAAATGGCATCCTTCGACAGGCTCAGGTTGATTCAGGTATTATGACGGATATTTCCCTGAGAAAACAATGGATGTGATTGTATTTAAAGGATATTTTAAAATGCCAAGTGGCTGCATCTGATAATGTCGTTATCCAGCTTATTGATTCGGATAATGTTACAATATGCCGTGGTTGTATGCGGCGCAGAATGGCCTAAGGTAATAACAGAATGATCATTCATTTTTGGGGTGAGAATCAGGCATGAGAGACTACAGCATTCATATATTAAAAAATATCAATGTGAGGAAATAATATGAGAGGAGCAGATAATATATATAAGGGAATATTAGATGACATAGGTAATGGCATTGTAATAATAGATACGGATTGTAATATTCAATATATAAATAAATCATTAGAATTAGAATTTGGCGTCCATGATGGGAAAAAATGTTATGACTATTTTAATGACAGAACGACGCCATGTCCATTTTGTAATAATGCAGAGATATCCAAGGGTAGAGTTTTTGAGTGGGAATGGAGCTGTCAGAAGAATAACAAAGTTTATAAATTAGTAGATAAACCGATTGTATTTAATGGTAACATTGCGAAATTAGAGGTGTTTCACGATATAACAAAACAGAGGAAATTTGAAGATGAATTGAAATTAGAGAAGCAGTTCGTTGAGAGTATTATTAGTACTGCGCAAGCTATTATATTAGTTCTTGACAGAGAAGGCAAAATTGTTACTTTTAATCCATATATGGAAGAAACATCCGGCTACTTATCAGAAGAAGTTATAGGGGAAGACTGGTTTGATAATTTTATACCAGAACGAGATAGAGAGAAAATTAGAAAAGTATTTAGATCGGCAATAAACGATATTCAGACACGTGGGAATATAAATCCAATTGTGTGTAAGGATGGCAAAGAAATAATAATAGAATGGTATGATAAGACTCTAAGAAATATTGATGATGAAGTAATAGGGTTGATAGCAATTGGCCAGGATATAACCGCTCGTAAGGAATATGAAACCAAATTGATAAGCTCTTTCAGGGAAAAAGATATACTTATGCAGGAAATTCATCACCGTGTCAAGAACAATCTGCAAGTAGTTTCCGGGCTTATCGGACTTCAACTCAGTTACGTAAAAGATGAGACTTACAGGGCCATGTTTGTCGAGAGCCAGAACAGGATAAAATCTATCTCTTTGGTTCATGATAAACTTTATAGATCAAAAGGACTTGCCGAGATAGATTTAAAAGAATATATATTAAGCCTCTCAAACGACCTGTTGAGTTCTTTAGGCATTGATAAAAGCAGCCTTATGTTGACTCTGGACGTGGGAACTGTCTTAATTGGCATGGACAAGGCAATTTCTTGCGGGTTGATTATAAATGAACTTTTTACCAATATCTTAAAACACGCCTTTCCCGATAAAATAATCGGTGAAATAAACATCTCTGTTTGCTCGAAGAACAATGACGATATTGAATTGACAATAAGCGATAACGGAATTGGTTTCCCCGAAGATGTGGACTTCAGAAACTCAAAAAGTTTGGGCCTGCACATAGTAAATATACTTGTGAAGCAACTCGGAGGGACTATCGAATTAGACAGGACGCCCGGAAGCAAATTTCGTGTTGTTTTTAATAATGGGCACAAGTAGAAATCACAAAACCAAGGACAGTGGCCGTCTGTCACCCTTTTGACTTTCTGTAAACCTGCCTCTGGTTGATTTGAGGTATCGACAAACCCAGGGTAAACGCACTATGATAGATTTGCTCCCACTCCTCGACAAAAAATTGTATCCACCCTACTTGCCTTGTCGTCTAAATGCTACATTTTGCATTAGCCTAACTATGATATGACAACAATACGCATATAGTGAGTTTGCCATGGGGTATGCGGCAAATTCCTTGACAAATGATCGCTATTTTGAGTTAAATATCCCATGGGTTTTAAACTCAATGAGTGTGCGCTAAAAATGGAGGAACACATGAAGATATTCAGGCCAGTCTCTGTCCTGTTAATTCTTTCCCTGTTGGCATCATTAACCTTTGGATGTGCAAAGACATCAGGGATTGAGGGCAAGGTGGTAAATGGAAAAAGCCAACCTGTTGCCGGGGTAAAGGTAATAGCAAGACAAAACCAGCCTGCTAAAGGCTATGAGCAATTTGAGACAACCACGGGGCCAGACGGCAAATTCACTTTTAACAAGTTATTACCTTCCTCGGCTTACACGCTGTCAATTTGGCATAAAGACTGGAAAACCGATACTACTATGACCGTAGAAGCCGCTGAGGGGGAGACAACACCCTTAATAGAGCCTCTGAAAGTACTCCTGACATCAGACAACGATGGGATAGTTACAAGCACTGCCACAGGACTTCAGTGTTATCTTGGCCCTGATATGGATACAAATTGGAACAAGGCAAATACATGGGTGAAGAGCCTGTCAATTAGCGGTGGTGGCTGGCGTATGCCTACCAGAGCGGAACTGCGGGGTCTTTATGATGCCGGCGGGAGGCGTAATAATTGGGTATGGTCAGGCGAGCTTAATGGCCCGTACGCCGCGTGGGCCTTCTTCTTCAACAATGGCAGTGAGGGTGCCTATGACCGCAGAGCCTCCACCTTGCGGGCCATTGCGGTACGTTCCAGGTGACGATCCAGATTTAAGACAGTCTATTGTTGAAAATACTGGTTGAATAAATCAGCAACTCTAAAAAGTGAAAAAATGTTAACGGGGGCTTACAATGGCGGTTAATCCACTGGTTGAGCTGCACAAGGCAGGGCAGAGTTTCTGGTATGACAATATCAGCAGGGGGCTGATAAACTCCGGCGAGCTACAACGGCTTATAACGGAGGACGGCGTCAGGGGCATAACCTCAAATCCAAGTATATTTTATAAGGCCATAAAGGATGGCTCCGACTATGCGGCACCATTGTCAGAATTGTTTAAAAACCCAGCTCTCTCCGCCAAGGAAATCCTCTATGAACTCGAAATCACCGACATCGCATCAGCAGCCGACACGCTGCTTCCAATTTACGAATCATCAAAGGGCGTTGACGGCTATGTCAGCATTGAGGTTGACCCGCGCTTCGCTCATGATTCAGAGAAGACCATATCTGAGGGCATAGAGATTTTCAAACTCATCGCAAGGCCAAATATCATGATTAAGGTACCAGCAACTAAGGACGGCCTCAGGGCCATTACACAATTAACCGCCGAGGGCTGTAACGTCAACGCCACTCTGTTGTTCTCAGTACAAAGGTATGCCGAGGTTGCAACGGCGTATTTGGATGGTTTAAATAAACGTATAGATGCTGGAAAGGCTATAGATTCAGTGGTATCAGTGGCCAGCTTCTTCATCAGCCGCATTGACACCGCCGTGGACAAGATCATTGACAACAGAGTAGAACACGCCTTAAACAACGCTGAGAAGGAATGGGCACTATCCCTCAGGGGAATGGCGGCCATATCCTCTGCAAAGGAGGCCTATCAAACAATGATAGCGCTGTTCTCATCTGATAGGTTTATAGAGATTAAGCAAAATGGTGGTAACGTCCAGCGTCTGCTCTGGGCAAGCACAAGTACGAAAAACCCGACCTATCCCGATTGTCTCTATGTGGATTCATTGATAGGCCCCGGCACCATTAACACCATGCCCGTAGATACCGTGAAGGCGTTCAAAGACCACGGCAAGGTATTGAGGACCATAGACGCTGACCTCAAGGCGGTTGATGAGACGCTCAGCTCCCTCATGGAATTAAATATTAACATAGAATCCATAGCACAACAGCTTGAAGACGAAGGCGTTAAACTCTTCAACGACGCCTTTGGCGCGCTGCTTAATCTGATAGAAGATAAGCGAAACAATCACTAATAAGAAGATTAACGACGAAGGGGGGGTAACCCCCCCTTCACCCCGTAGTTTTGCACATGTTTTGTCTATTGAGTTTGGGCTGCCGCCTGTTGGCGGCTTCAGTGCTCGACATACAGGGCGTCAAGTCTGTCTTTGAATGCCTCGTAGATGTTTTTCCTTCGCAGTTTCAACGAAGGAGTCAGAAACCCGCTGTCCGGCGTCAGGTGCCCGTCGTATATATGAAATTTCTTTATCGTCTCAAACGACGCGAGGTCATTATTTATCTTGTCAATGTTATTTTGGACGAGGGCAATTATTGCCTCGTTTGTAACTAGCTTCGAAAATTCGGAGAATGTTATGCCCCTTTGTTTTGCGTATGCGGCGATGGCGTCTTGTTTTAGCGTTATCAGCGCTGTTAGGTACTTTCTTTCGTCTCCATAAACTACGACATGTTCAACGTAGGGGTCGTCCTTAAAGCGCAGTTCAATAAGCTGTGGGGATATGTTTTTCCCTCCCGATGTAACTATAAGCTCCTTTTTCCTGCCTTTTATTTTGAGAAAGCCCCGCGGTGTAAACTCCCCAAGGTCTCCAGTCTTAAACCATCCATCCGCGTCAAATGCCTCCTTTGTGGCGGCCAGGTCTTTGTAGTATTCCCTAAAGATATTTAAACCCTTTGCAAGGATTTCCCCATCCGGGGCAAGCCTCAGCTCTACGCGCGGGAATGGTTTACCAACGGTGTCGAAATCAAAGTCGTCCTTTTTATTCATCGTCAGCGTGGGTGAGCACTCGGTAAGGCCATAGCCTTCAATAAGCAAAAGTCCGGCGTCGTAAAAGAACTCCTTTATCTCACGCTTTAGCCCCGCTCCACCGGAAAGACAAAATCGAAGCCGCCCTCCAGTTAGTTCCCTGAGTTTCGCTATCTGATCGTCCTTGTGGCCTGAGGACGCCTTCGCAGTGAGATATAACTTTTCCCAATAGGCTGGCACACTTATGAATATCGTCGGCCTCACCGCTGGCATATCAGAAAGTACGGCCACAGGGGTCGTGAAATATGTCGTAAATCCAAGCGTATTGCCAAGGCCAAGTTCGCCCCAGCCAAAGATGTGCGACATGGGTAGCCAGAGCAAATCTACCATTGTATCGGGAATTAGGGGGCTGAGTACGTCTATCCAATCGCCAGCGTTTACGTATAGGTTTTCATATGTCAGTACAACGCCCTTGGGAGGGCCAGTAGTGCCGGAGGTATATAGTATCGCGGAGACGTCGTCTTTGGTTATCAGCTCCGCAAGGCGTTTGAAGCCATCAGGGGCATCGCTTAATAACCCCTCACCAGCGGCGTATACATCGTCCATAAACACGATTTTATCTTTCAATTCCTCAAAATCTGCGCCGCCCCGCGTAGAATCAGCTCTCATATCCATGAGGATAATTTTTTTAATAAGCGGCAGGCGGCTCCATATCTTGTAGACGGTGGGGAGCATGTCCAGCTCGGTAATAAGAACCTCTGAGTCCGAGTGCGTGAGAATATACGCAACTTCTCCGGGCGTGTTTGAGTGATAGACAGGGACAAACACACCGCGGCAGGCATGGATAGCCATAAGACAAATCGGCCACTGGATGCGGTTTTTTGCATAAACGGCCACTTTTGTGTCCAGTCCTACACCGAGGTGGCTAAGATACAAGGCCGCCCTTGACGCGTACGAAAGGAAATCCCTCCATGTTAAGTTTAATTGGCCACCGCCAGAAAGTGGCACTACAAACCGCACCGCCTCCGGCTCACTATTGTTTTTTTCTATGAGAACCTGTGCCTCTGTTTTGAAATCTATTCCATTTTCCATAGGATTCGTCCCCTTTTTTTGTATTTTACATTATTATCTGTAAAATGATAAACGGGCAATTTACTTATTTATGGCAGCTCTGTTAGAATACCCCATTAAGATCGCTAACTGAGGAGGATAATATAGTGGCAAGCTGTTATGTATGTGGAAAGGCAAAGAAGGTCGGCAATAACGTCAGCCATGCCAACAACAGGACGAAGCGGTGGTTTCACCCTAATCTTCAACCCGTCAGGGCAATTACTGACAAAGGGCCAAGAAAGGTGTCCGTGTGTACAAGATGTCTTCGTTCGGGCAAGGTAAAAAAGGCCATTTAGTAGGCATTTGTGAGCAGGCTCCAAAGGGCTGCAACACTCATAGAATCCCTTGCCGAGCATCTTGGTATGGTGGATTTGATGACGCTGGAGAGGATAAAAAATCGTTGGCACACGCTGATTGAACCTCCAACCTCGTTTAACGCCCAACCCACATTTTTCAGAAACGCCCAGCTCACAATCAATGTCGAGTCCAATGTCTGGATGACCGAGCTTAAATTCCTCAAAGGTACGATTCTCTCCAAGCTGGGTGAGTTTGGAGTTGCCTCAATTAAATTAAGGCCAGGGCCTGTGCAATGGCCAGAGCAGACAGCGCCGCCAACACCCGATGCCGCACTAATTGATGCCGCGCTGACCGCGGGGGAAACGGCATATGTTGAGTCACTCTCCGCGGATATAAAAGACGACGAGTTGAGAGAGGTGCTGTGCAGGACAGCGCTGAAATCATTCGCCCGAATGAAGGCCATCAGCAGGCTCTGAGTAGTTCCGCTTCTAAATCATACGTACGATAATATATTTTATCTCACTCCGAGTTTATCCCACTCCGCGACAAAAAAATTGTCCCCACCTTTCTTGTCTTGTCGTCATTCCGGCTTGTCCAGAATCTTATGCTTACTAGAGCGCTGCGAAAATGTTCGACGAAAAATGCGAATATCTTCGCAGCTCATTAGTTTGACTAGTGTCATGTCAACCATATATTGTCGGATAAAGGCGGAGTAGTTTTATTCTGG
>JADFYL010000012.1 GCA_015233045.1 Nitrospirota bacterium
CCTTAAAGCACGGGGGCTTTTAACTCTTTTCGCTTCTCTATGTCGGTTATAGGGTAGGAAATCTTGTGTAACCCGGACAAAACGACGACAGCTACTTCGCATTTAACTGTAAATTTGTTAATGATAAAATATCGTCAGACGGCGGTTTCGTATATACGGAATGTCTTATACAGCGTGCCGCCTATCATCTTGATAAGCGCTTGAACAGGGAGATTGTCTTCTAATATCCACGAAAACTCTACCCTTTCTATCTTGTGTTTTTTGCAGCCCTTAAATGCCTCGCGAAACAGAAGGCCGTCAACCCCCTTGTTTCTGAACTCGGCCTTTGTGCCAAGGAGCATGAGGCGGGCATCCCTGATTTTTTTCGATAAATAAAGCGCCTTTGCTATCGTAATGGGATTCATTTTTCCGCCCATAGCCCTAAGGACAAAGTTGGCGTCGGGAATGAGACCCAGAAAACCAACCGTCTCAGAGCCGTATTCGGCTATGGCGACAGTCTCAGGGTAGATTATCTGCTGCATCTGCTTGCCTGTGTAAACAATCTCCTCGTCGGTCATAGGGACAAATCCCCAGTTTGCCTTCCACGCCGCGTTATATAAATCCTTGAACTTCATAAGGTCCTCGGTCAGGTTATTCATAGAGATATTCCTGACTGTGATGCCACGTTTTTCGGCAATCACGGCGGCGCGATAGACCTTCTCCGGCATAACCTCAGGGACGTCCACGATATAGGCGTAGAGATCCTTTACCTTGTCCATTGAGTAGCCGCGCATTAAATCATTGTAATATGGTGGATTATATGGCGTCATAATCATCGGCGGGAGATTAAACCCATCTAATAAAAAGCCGCATTCCTCGTTGGTGGAAAAACTCATAGGGCCACGCATGATAGTGAGACCGGCTCGCCTGAGGTCACCTCTTACAGCGTCAAGCAATGAGGCCGCCACGTCAGCGTCATTAACGCACTCGAAAAATCCAAAAAACCCCACGCCGTCGTTATGAAACTCAAGGTGTCGTCTATTTACGATTGAGGCAACCCTGCCCACACAGTTTTTTTCGCCGTTGGGCTTGCCCCTAAAGGCCAGATAATATTTTACTGTGGAAAATCCGAGGAATGGGTTCTCCTTTGAAAAGTGATGCTTTAAGTCTTTCGTCAGTTGAGGGCTGTACAACTGGTCACCAGCGTAAAGTAGCAGCGGCAATTTGACGAAGAGGCTCAGCTCCTTAGGATTCGTTACCGCGGCAACAGTAATAGGTTCGCTCATTGTATGACCCCAAACTCTTTTCCGATTTTCTGAAACGCATCAAGGACGATGTCCAGATGTTCGTCCGTATGAGTGGCCATGTAACTGGTTCTGACAAGTGCCTTGCCGGGGGCGACCGCCGGGCTGACGGCGACATTTACAAAAACGCCCATCTCCTGAAGCTTCATAGCCATTTTAAAGGCTAGTATATCGTCGCCGACCAGGATTGGGATTATCGGGCTTTCAGTAAGGCCGACATCAAACCCCATACCCTTAAATCCATTGAGCATCTTATAGGTATTCCGCCACAGTGCCGCAATCCTCTCAGGCTCAGATTCGATAATATCAATTGCCGCACTTACCGAGGCGACTGAGGCGGGGGTTGGGCTTGCGCTGAAAATCAGCGGCCTGGCAAAGTGCTTGATGTAGTGGATGATGTCCTTGTCTCCGGCGATAAAGCCGCCTATTGAGGCAAGGGACTTGCTGTATGTGCCCATAATCAAATCAACTTCTTTTTCGAGGCCGAAATGCTCCGCGGTGCCGCGCCCGGTCTTTCCAAGCACACCTATGCCGTGCGCGTCGTCTATCATGATTTTGGAGCCGTATTTTTTTGCTATTTTCACAAGGTTAGGCAGGTTTACGATGTCCCCTTCCATGCTGAATACACCGTCAACCACAGTAAGCGTTCCCTTGCCTTGTGAATCGGCAAGTACACGCTCATAGTCTTCCATGTCATTGTGGCGGAATTTCCTTACGCCGCCGTAAGAGAGGCGGCAGCCATCAATGATACTAGCATGGTCAAGCTTATCAAGGACAATCACATCGTCCTTGCCGACAAGGGCAGAGATAACGCCAAGGTTCACCTGAAAACCAGTTGTGAACACCAAGGCGGCATCCTTGCGAATAAACCTTGCGAGCTTTTCCTCAAGTTGGACATGGATGTCCAGAGTGCCGTTTAAAAACCGTGAGCCGGCGCAGCCAGTGCCATACTTCATAGTAGCCGCAATTGCAGCCTCTTTGACCTTGGGATGGTTCGCAAGCCCGAGATAATTGTTTGAGCCAACCATAATAACCTTCCGGCCATACATAACGACAACAGGGTCCTGGGCGCTTTCTATCGGCCTGAAATAGGGATACAGGCCCGACGACACTAACCCCTTCACCAGGTCAAAACGATAGCATTTGTCAAAAATGCCCTTGTTTACAGCCATTTGTGTATCTTGTACCAGTTTGCCGTCCACTTAATACCTTCCTTTAAACAGACTTTAGGGTCAAAACCGAGGTCATTCATCGCATTGTCGCTGTTACATGTCCAATGGGTATAGTTTAACTCTCTAATCTTGTCTGAGTTGATTATACTATGTTTTAAGATTTTTTCGGAGATACTGGCAATAGGATGCATAAGAAATTTCGGGACTCTTATCTTCAGATAATGGCAGTTTAGCTCTTCGGCTATAGCGTTGGCGATGTCGAAACCACTGTAGATGTTAAGGTCAGAAAGATAGTACGTATTTCCTACAGCCTTATCGGTGTTAACAGAGTCTACGACAGCCCTGACAAGGTCCTCGACATAGATCATTGAGTAGTAAGAGTCGCCCCAGTGAGGGAATACACCATGATAAATCATCTTAAAGATGATAAACATGTCCTTGTCTCTGGGTCCATAGACGGCGGGCGGGCGAATAATCGTAACAGGAATATCATCTTTATACCTGAGTACGGCCTGTTCAGCCTCCAGCTTACTCTTGCCGTAGTCCGAGACAGGCTGCGGTATTGAGGAGGTATTCGCGGGAACTTCGTCCTTGCACGGCCCGGCGGCCGCAAGCGTACTGAGATAGACAAACCTCTTGATCTTATTATTGTGTTTAATAGTCTCTAAAAAATTGGATGTGCCTTTAGAGTTCGTGCAATAGAACTCATCGGAGGACGAGGTCTTCGTAACCCCGGCAAGATGAAAAATATAATCAAAATCACCAAGACAATCCCTCAACGGCTCAACAGTCCGGCAGTCGCCCTGAATAAGGGTAACGGGAAAACCTTCTAACCATGAGAGCCTCGATGTGTTGCGAACAAGACATGAGACATTATATCCCCGCCTGATAAGTTCCTCAACCAAGTGGCTGCCAATAAAACCCGTCCCACCAGTAACGAGGGCGTTCATATGGGGGCCTTTTCCAACTTATTTAAAATCTCCCTTTTAAAACAATAAGTTCCAGTCATACAAACACAGGACAGTCTCCGATACCTAGCCATAGACCGCTATTATAACCGATTTGCAATTGTTTTTTCTCAAAAAATTTTGAGTCGGTTGATAAACACTATTGTTACCGCCAACATCTGCCCTCTGCCCCCTTTGGCCACAACAAAATAAAACCGCCGCCCGCTAACGGGCGACGGTTTTTGGGGGAGGAACGAGGCGCTTATGAGTTTATGTTAGCACAAACGAATTTGCTTGTCAAGTTGTAGTAGGTAAGTTAATTAAAATTATCTTTACCAGATGATGTTATAATTATAATTATCAGACATTCTCATAGCTATAAGTTTAAGTCCTGTAGTCGGCGTTAATTTTGATGTACTCCTCTGTCAAATCACAGCCCAACACCTGCGCCGATGCCTTGCCCATCTTTAAGTCTATAGTAATCGTCACGTTGTCAGACTTTAACTCCTGCGCGGCCTCCTTGTCTTTGCCGGTGGCCAGCCCCTTTTTAGCCACCCTTACGTTGCCAAAAAATATATCAACCACATTGGGGTCAAAGGCAACTCCAGAGGAACCGGCGGCGGCGATAACCCGCCCCCAGTTAGCGTCGCAGCCGTAAACGGCGGTCTTAACCAATGGAGAATTTGCTATTGCCCTTGCGATAATCAAGGCGTCGCGTTTGTATTGTGTGCCTTTTACCAGCACCCTCATTACCTTGGTGGCCCCTTCGCCGTCTCTTACGACCATTTCGGCGAGGCTCATCAGGACTTCTGTAAGTGCGTATGTAAATGCGTCGAAACCGTAAGTGCCAGAGCGGATGGTAGTGTTTGCGGCAAGCCTGTTTGCGAGGACAATGATGGTGTCATTGGTGCTCATATCCCCATCCACGGTGATGCGGTTAAAGGACTTATCACAGGCCAAAGTGAGCGCCTCGTCAAGGGCGTCTTTTGTGATAGAGGCGTCTGTCAGGACGAAGCAGAGCATTGTGGCCATGTTTGGGCAAATCATACCGGCTCCCTTTGCGATTGCCGCGATGGTTACGGTTTTACCGGAGATAGTAACCCGTTTCGAGGCTATTTTGGGAAACGAATCGGTGGTCATGACAGCGCGGGCGGCGTCAAGCAGCGTTGAGTCCCCGATATGTTTTGCGGCCTCCCTGATTTTTGGGGTCATGCGAAAGATAGGCAGAGGCGTACCGATGACACCTGTTGAGGCTACGAACACCTCGGCGTCGGGGCAATTTTTAATAGTCCCTGAGACGGCGAGAGACATCCTCTGTGCGTCTTTGATACCGCGCTTGCCGGTGCAGGCGTTAGCGTTACCGCTGTTGGCGACGATTGCCCTACCCTTGCCGCCGATAATCCTTTCGGAGTCTAAAATAACGGGGGCGGCCTTAACGAGATTCGAGGTAAACACGGCGGAGGCAACGGCGCTGACGGTAGAGTAGATAATAGCAATATCCTTACGCCCAGGCTTTTTGACAGCGGCCTCGGCGGTTGAGATAAGAAAACCCTCCGGCATGTGGTATTCAATTTCGGACATAGGTAATTATACAAATTTCAGATTCAGATAGGCAAGCCCCGCGTGGGGGAGCAAACCGCCTACCTCTTCAGTTTAGTTTTTTTGTTGATTTGACCGGCACTTATTTATCTCCACATAGAAGTTTTTCAACTTCAGACTTTAAAATCGGTATATGGTCATTTACAACTTGCAACGCCAATCTATCATCAATACCGTCATACCCGTGAATTAATCGGTTTCTCCTTGAGATTATTCGTCGCGGGGTAGTTATGGAAATATCGGGGGCTATGCACAACAAATTATTCATCGCCTCGCCGATAATCTCCAACTCCCTTTCAACAGCACTTTTTACCGTGATATTTTTTATATAATCATCTTCGGAATTAATCCCTCTTAAATGTATGTATAGCTTTTCTATAGCCGTATTCATATCGCTTAAATACTTTTTTTCTTTATTAGTCATAATATTGCCACCTTCATACTATCGACTTCTATTCTAAAATATGGATTTTTTATCGATCTTTCGGTTATTAAGTCAATTTCTCTATGTAGTAAATCTTCAAGTCCAAATTGAATATTCCAAAAACAATTACCGTATTCTGATATATCAAGACATTCGTCAATAGTGATCAAAATATCTACATCGCTTGTTTCATTAAATTTATCTGTGCAGGCAGAGCCGAATACATATGCCTTTTTAACTTTATTTCTTTTTAATAATTCTTTTATTTTATCTAATTTATGGGTAATTATTTTATTGATCATTACTCAACCCACCTCATTTTTTTTACGGCTTCCATGATTATCTGGATCATACGTGCAATTGGCAGAAGTGTGCCGATAACGCATTCGGTGCAAACGTCGGCGTTTCCGCTATTGGCAGCGACAGACCCACCCCCCGGCGGTGGAGATTAGAAACCCCTCTGGCATGTGGTATTCGAGTTCATCCATGTGTAATTATACCATATTTCAGATTCAGATAGGCAAGCCCCGCATCAGGGCAACCCGCGCTATTATTACCGAAGAAAGAGTGCCCTATTTTTTGCCGCGTTTTTCTCTATGTTCATATGGTAATATCCCAACATATCACAGCATCTCACAAATCAAAATATAATTGGTATCATAACCCCCAGTGTCATAACGCGCATTGGTTCCTCTTATTCTTTTGTATATCTCTCCTTTAGGAGATACATAGGCAACCGGCAGGTTTTCAAAGTATTTCTCTCCTTTTTCGCCCTCTCTTGCCCATATCAATATATCTTTCAATCTCCAGTCGTAAACCATCCCGGGGATAACCTTCGAAATTCGTTCACCATTTACTCTAAGCTGCCAATGGCGGTCCTCATCGAACACCAGATAAAATCGCATCTTCACATACGAGCCGCTTTCTATTCCTTTAGGAAGTGTATCAAAGGAGAAGGCATATATTCCGCAGTCAAATACCAATGTTGAATCGCCTCCATATTTGTCTATGGTTAATATTTTGCCTATTCCCTCATAGTAATTGATATCCAGTTTCTTTAACGACCTTGTCGCACTTTGAGATGGCTCCATTTGAATACTTATGAAAGTTAACGCGCTGCCAAACGTATCTCCAACGTAATAGTCTTCATATTCCCTGAGTGACCACATACCACAATTAACACCAAAAATCTCTATAGCCCTCTTATTAAAAGTCATCGTCATCCTCCTTGTTTATTTTTATAACCTGATTGATCACAGCATCTCACATATCAAAATATAATTGGTATCATAACCCCCAGTGTCCTGACGAGCATTGGTTCCTCTGATTCTTTTGTATATTTCTCCTTTAGGAGATACATAGGCAACCGGCAGGTTTTCAAAGTATTTCTCTCCTTTTTCGCCCTCTCTTGCCCATATCAATATATCTTTCAATCTCCAGTCGTAAACCATCCCGGGGATAACCTTCGAAATTCGTTCACCATTTACTCTAAGCTGCCAATGGCGGTCCTCATCGAACACCAGATAAAATCGCATCTTTACATATGAGCCGCTTTCGATTCCCTTAGGAAGTCTATTAATTGAGAATGCGTATATTCCACAGTCAAATACCAATGTTGGGTAACTTCCATAGTCATCTATGGTAAATATCTTGCCTACTCCCTCATAGTAATTGATATCAAGTTTCTTTAACGACCTTGTCGCACTTTGAGATGGCTCCATTTGAATACTTATAAAAGTTAACGCACTGCCAAACGTATCCCCAACATAGTAGTCTTCATATTCCCTGAGTGATAATGTACCACAATTAACCCCAAATATCTCTATAGCTTTCTTATTAAAAGTCATCGTCATCCTCCTTGTTTTTTTTATAACTTGTTTTATTATACACGAGTAAACTAACTATCGGACATAGTTTTGTTCTCTATCGTTAGTAACCTCCTTTATTTATCTATTAAGATACTGGCAGTTAAGTTTAGTATCCTTCCTTCCACATCGTCACAAAAGTCAGTTTTTTGCTAACAGGGTCGATTCTGTAAATCATATGTATAACCCCACCTTCCTTTGGTACTATGAACTCAACCGATTCAGAAGCCTTTTCCGCAGTTATTGGTTGAAACTTAACGTTACCGGATTTAATCGCCTCGTCACGATACTTTGGTATATTTTGATAATCCTCCTTTGTCAGAGCCACATTTGTCTTGCCTTGTTGTAGTAAATCAGGGCGTTGTGACTCAGGAAGACTGTGCTTAGGCCTTACCGTCTCTCCGTGTGCCGCTCTTTCCTGGCTGATTCCTTTTTTAACATCGTCAGGGCCATGTCCCCTCATCGAATGCTCTATGTCCTTATACGTAGCCTCTGTTTTATATCCGTCGAAGGTGGTTGATGAACCAGCCCGTTTAGCCAAACGGTTCAATTTATCCGCCTCTTCAGCGCTTACATCGCCTGTAATTGATTTCGTTATTTTCTTTAGCTCCTCAGGCTTGGAATAATATCCCTTTGTCGCTATATCGTCGAACATTTCTCCAAGTTTACTTCTCATTTTGCCGTCTAACATTGCCTTATTAATTGCCTCCTCGGCCTTTGCTATCTCTTCAGGTGATTTGCCTCTGACCACCCCTAAGGCGAGCGCGGCGAGCGCTATACCAACCCCCGGTGCGTACCCGGGAAACTTCTCCTCAGCATATTTCGTCAGTGCATCCATTGATACGTCTAAAGCTATGTTGCCAAGAATAGATTTCACAATGGCGGCCACAGTACCTAGTGACGCAAACGCCGCTGCGTCAACGGGATTTCCCGTGGGGTTTGTTTCAAGCGTATCGTACTCTTTCATAAATGCCTTCTCTTCCTCTGTCCACTGGGAGCGAGGTTTTTTCAGTATTTCCATCGCTCTTTTTTCTTTCTTGTAATCCTCTACGGACTTTCCGTTTGCCTTCGCTTCTTTTTCAAGATTCGCTTCTGCGGCGGCTCCATCTACTGGTGTTTTGCTATCCCCTGTTGAATCCTTAACCGGTGTGGCATTATCCCCCTTTGAATCTGAAACGGGTAACACGCCGCTTTCGGCCTTTTCCATCTTGCACCCCGGCCTTCTCCCCTGAAATCTCCCGTGCTCATCCTTTATCCAACATGTATCTGGCATCACTCATTCTCCTCCTGATTTGCCCCGATTAATTCGTTGTCCTTATATATATGTCCAAAATTCGCATGAATGCCCTCTAAAGCCAGAAAATACGCCGGTTTCCTATTCGCATGGATTTCTTGAATGGCTGGTTTCAACAAAAAATGCTACTAAATTGTATCTCCACGACATTATTGTAGCCTTTAAAGTGGTGCCTGAGCCAGTAAATAGTTGATATTACAATATATATTATTTTGACTTGGGGTAAATGGGTACAAGATGATTTTCCAGCCCTGTGCATAACCTGCATTTGTAACCTCCTGCCGTTGGTTGATCATACCGCGTTTGCCCTGCCCTACCCTCAAAATCCAGCGTCTGAAAAATTATTTCACCCTCGGCGGGTTTTTTATAAAAAAACTATTTACATGACCGCTGTAAATGTTTATACTACTGAAGCCGTTAAACAGCGTGAGTAACTCGTTGAAGCGCGTCGGGCTTGTCGGGGCGCGTGTTGCTTGTTAAAGCGCGCGTAACTTAACTAAACGAGTATAACTTTTTAGAGGAAAAATCAAATGAAAACGAACCGATTAAGACAATTGCTGTCTGTGTTGCTTACATTCTCGTTCATATTTACTATGAACTATCCGGTTTATGTCCTGGCCGAACCGGCACCCGCCAACGAGGTAAAACCAGCGTCCGAGTCGGCGGCGCCTGCTGCCTCACCCACGCCCGCCGCGGAACCTCTCGTTATCTCCATTGAGGTTAGGGGCATTAAGCGAATCGAAGAAGGGGCTATAAAGTCCAAGCTCTCCCAAAAAACGAATCAACCCCTTTCACAGGACAAGATATCCGAGGACGTGAAGGCCGTTTACAAACTTGGATATTTCGACGACGTCAAGGTTGAGACAGAGTTTTTCGAAGGCGGACTCAAGGTCGTTTACATCGTCAAGGAAAAACCTACGATAACCAAGATAACCTTCTACGGCAACGACGAACTTGACGATAAAAAGCTCAAGGAAAAAATCACCGTCACGGCTGGCTCTATCTCGGACAATACCCTGATTCAGGACAATGTCAAAAAGATGAAGGACTATTATGACAGCGAAGGCTATTATCAGTCGGAGGTTTATCCAATCCTCAACTTCGTCAAAGACGGCGAGGTCACTCTGACATTCCAGATTAAAGAGGGGCCGAAGCTCAAGATTCGCAAAGTTGAGATAACCGGAAACGAACACTTAACCACCAAGCAGATTAAAAAAGTGCTGAATACCTCCAAGTGGTGGATACTCTCATTTTTCGACGGCACAGGGTTCGTAAAGAAGGACGCCCTTGACGAGGACATCTTGAGTATCCAAAACCTCTATATGGACCATGGCTATTTAAATGTCAAAGTTGCCGAGCCAAAGGTGGAAGTCAACGAAAATGGCTTAACCGTGCGATTCGATATCAGCGAGGGCCAGCCGTATAACCTTGAGTCTGTTAAACTGGTTGGCAATACCGCCTTCGACAATGAAACCCTATATAAACTTGTCCTTATGAAGCCAGGAAGCCTCTTCAACAAATCAGAGCTGACCAAATCCATTGCCGCCATCACCGACTACTACACGGAAAGGGGCTATGCAACGGCGGCGGTGAACCCCGGCGTGTTCCCAAACGAGGCCTCTCTTACCGTAAAGGTTGACCTTAAAATCGAAGAGGGCAAGATTTATAAAATAGGTACTATAGAATTCTCAGATAACACAAAAACCCGCGACAAGGTCCTAAGGCGCGAGATGACAATAAATGAAGGAGACACCTTTGACAGCAAGAAAATAAAACGCAGCTACCAAAACATTAAAAACCTCGACTTCTTCGACAATGTTGATGTAGCTCCAAAACCACAGCCCGACTCCGACGTAGTGGATGTTGACGTGAAGGTGAAGGAGAAGATGACAGGCTTTATAAGCGTGGGCGGTGGCTACAGCTCGGTTGACAAAATGATAGGAATGGTTCAGTTGACCCAGACAAACCTCTTCGGCACGGGAGACTACGCCAAGATAGCGACGGAGTTCGGCGGGTCTTCCCTCTATGAGTTTACGTATAAGAAACCGTGGTTTCTGGATAAACCATACACGTTAAGCGGCAGTATTTACAGACTGGACAAGGCGTACATTGATTACAGCCGCAGGGCAACCGGCATAGTCATAGGCATAAGCAAGAGATTCTGGGAATATTGGGAGACAGGAGTTGCCTACCGTTTCGAGGCGGTGGACATACACGATGTGCAAAACACGGCATCTCAACTGATAATAGACCAGCAAGGATACTCAACAACAGGCAGCATTACGCCGTCCATATCGCGCGACACCAGAGACAGCTACATAGACCCCACGGTCGGCTCAAGAAACAGCGCGTATTTTACCTTCGCGGGTGCGTTGGGCTCTAATCATTTCATAAAAACCGGCGTTGAGTCCCTGTGGTTCTTCCCGTTTATCGGCTCAACAACATACTCAATCAGGGGGAGGTACGGCTATGCGTCCGGCTATGGCGGCAACCAGCTTCCGTTATATGAAAGATTCTATGTAGGTGGTATAACCACATTGAGGGGGGTTGGTTTTGGTGAGGCCGGGCCGCAAGACTCTGACGGCACGTACATCGGAGGAACCAGCCAGTTATTGATAAATAACGAAATTATATTCCCCATATTTCCTGAGATAAAATTAAAAGGCGTGTATTTCGTGGATGTTGGGTCTGCCTTTGGAAATGGCGTAACACTGACCGATGTTAAGTATACAACGGGCGCCGGTGTGCGGTGGATATCTCCATTTGGCCCGATACGCCTTGAGTACGGCGTTAACCTCAGAAGGACAAGCGGGGAGCCTATGGGTAGATTTGAGTTTTCTTTCGGGAGTTTCTTTTAACCGGGAGGTTTTCCCAAATTGCTAAAAATGGATTAAATAGGGTATCATAGTCGAGGAGTATCCTATGGTGGGTACTGAAAAATGCTTAGGAGGAAAGATGAAGAAAGTTTCGATGGTGTTGGTGATGGTCGTTGCGCTTATATTTGCTGCCTCGGCGGCGAAGGCTGCTCCGCAGAATGTAAAAATTGGTTTCGTGGATATACAAAAGGTGATTAACGAATCCGAGCCAGGCAAAAAGGCAAAAGAGGCGTTAGAGGTCCAGATAAAGGGCCACCAGGCTAAGATTGAGGAAAAGGAAAAGGCGATTGACGCTATGAAGGCCGATTTAGACAAAAAAGGCTCTGCCCTTTCCGAAGACGCGAAGAAGAAAAAGCAGGACGAAATGCAGACCATGGTCAGAGATTTGAAGAGAATGGCGGCTGAGGCTCAGGAAGAGGTAAGGAAGAAAGAGGCCGATCTCACAAAAGATGTCTTCACCGATATCAGGGGATTAATTCGTCAGATTGGAAAGGATGATGGATATACGGCGATATTGGAAAGCGGCGCTGTCCTCTACTCCATGGAAAATGTTGACCTGACAGATACGATTGTAAAGAAACTAAACAATCTGAAGAAAAAATAGTCTGCCGTATGAAGCTCATTGAGATATCCGATATGTTGGGTGGCCGCGCAACAAGCGGCCACGACATAAATATCGAGGGGGCGTGTGGCGTCAACGACGTCAAAGATGGTCAAATCACATATCTCACAGACCGAAGGCTTACCGATAAATTAGCAAACTCACAGGCAAGCGCCGTTCTGGTCAAGCGAGAACAGCAGGATATTGTAATTCCACAGGTCATTGTTGGCAATCCCTCTCTCGCTTTTTCAAAACTCCTGAGGATGTTTTATGTAAAGCAATACACTGCACTGGGCGTTATGGACGGAGCTCATATTTCTGAAGGGGCAACACTTGGCAAGGACGTGAGCGTGTACCCGGGGGCATGTATTCGTCCCGGCGCTGTAATAGGAGATAGAACTACCATCTATCCCGGCGTCTATGTAGGTGATAACACGGTTATAGGCCAGGAGTGTGTGATTTATCCTAACGTAACCATACGCGAGGACCTGACAATAGGCAGCCGGGTTATAGTCCAACCCGGGGCGGTAATAGGTTCAGACGGTTTCGGTTATGAAATGGACGGTGGGCGGCACATAAAAATCCCTCAGGTAGGTACCGTCATAATAGAAGACGATGTAGAAATCGGCGCAAACACAACCATAGACAGGGCATCCACAGGCTCTACGGTAATAGGTGCGGGCACAAAAATAGACAACCTCGTCCAGATAGCGCATAATGTAAAGATTGGCAAACACTCAATCATAATTGCCCAGTCGGCCATTGCCGGCAGTTCCTCGCTTGGCGACTATGTCGTACTTGCCGGGCAAGTCGGCGTTTCAGACCATGTGGATATTGAATCAGGCGTAAGGGTGGGCGCCCAGTCCGGTGTGATGGATAATCTCAAGGCTGGTTCCTACATGGGTTCACCCTCCCTCCCCCATTTACAGCACAAAAGGTCGTTTATATTATTCTCAAAACTGCCTGAGCTAAACGAAAGGATAAACGCTTTAGAGAGACAACTGGCCGGGTTAAGCAAAGACGCAACAGTCAAACACTAGCATGGGTCCCGTTTATCGTGACGGGTTTAAAAATACACGTCGGATGAAATACGAGGAGGACATAATAGTATGATAAACATTATGGAGATACTAAAGACACTGCCGCATAGATACCCCTTTTTGATGGTGGATAAGGTCATCGAACTGGTACCCGGCGAAAGCGCCGTCGGAATAAAAAACGTAACGATAAACGAACCTTTTTTCCAGGGCCACTTCCCCGGCAATCCCGTAATGCCGGGTGTGTTGATCGTTGAGGCACTGGCACAGGTCTCAGGCGTGCTGGCCTTTAAGTCAGGGGTAGAAGGTAATACGGTGTATTTTATGAGTATAGAAAAGGCCAAGTTTAGAAAACCCGTGCTACCAGGGGACTGCCTGCAACTCATCATAAAGACCATCCAAAAACGTGGCAAGGTCTGGAGATTTTCCGGCAGGGCAACAGTGGACGACAACACGGTGGCAGAGGCCGAGTTCACGGCGATGATAACCGACGTAAAAGACCTCGTCGGCGGGGAGGTCAAATAGCTATGCAGATACACCCCACAGCCATCGTCGGCTCAGATACGGAAATCGCCGAAGAGGCAGTCATAGGTCCTTTTTGCATAGTAGGCAATGCCGTTAAAATAGCTAAAGGCACTCGCTTAATCTCAAATATCGTAATTGACGACAACACGGAAATAGGTGCTAACTGCACCATACACCCCTTTGCCGGAATTGGATTCCCGCCACAGGATTTAAAATACGATGGTAGGAAAACCGGCGTCAGGATAGGCAGCGATACAATAATCAGAGAATACTCCACAGTCCACAGGGCATCAGTAGGCGGTGATGGCCTGACAGAAATAGGCAGCAACTGCTTCATCATGGCATACGTCCACATTGCCCACGACTGTAAGGTCGGCAATCACGTGGTAATGGCAAACGCGGCCACGCTGGCCGGACATGTCATCGTTGAGGAACACGCGGTAATAGGCGGCATCGTAGCGGTACACCAGTTTACAAGAATAGGCGCTTACTCAATGGTCGGCGGCTTTAGCGGTATCGGGCAGGATGTCCCGCCTTTTACAATTGCCTCTGGCGCCAGGGCAAAACTCTATGGCCTCAACAGCATCGGGTTAAAACGAAAGGGGTTCACTGACGAGCAGATTCAAAACCTAAAAAAGGCGTATAAAATCCTCTTCCGCGACAAACACACATTAAAAGAGGCTATCAAACAAGTCGAACATGAACTGGACATGACCGATGAGATAAAAGTGCTTATTGAGTTTATATCTAACAACAAAAGGGGGATATGCCGCAAGACATGACCAAGACCATCGGTTTAATCGCTGGCATGGGCTATCTGCCTATGGCGGTTGCCGACGAGGCACGCCGGCAGGGCTATAGGGTCTTTGCGGTTGGTCTTGAGCCGGTCGTCAACGAGGCCCTCAGGGACTATGTTGATGAGTTTACCACTGTAAATGTGGCCAAACTCGGCGCACTGATAAAGACGCTGAAAGGGGCTGGCCTGACTGAGGCCATTATGGCTGGAAAGGTGCCCAAATCCCTTCTTTATAAAAACATGGCAATGCCGGATATGAGGACAGTGTCGTTCATGTTAAAGTTAAAAAATCACAACGACGACTCTATTCTCAATGCCCTGGTGGAGGAGTTTGCCTCAGAAGGTATAACCATGCTCAACATAACCGACTTCACATCGGGCATGATTACCCCTGCCGGGCTTCTGACAAAAAAAGGGTTATCAAAGGAAGAGCAAAAGGACATTGATTTTGGGTTTCCCCTCGCAAAGGAAATGGGACGCCTTGACATAGGGCAAACCATAGTGGTAAAGGGACGAGCGGTCATGGCGGTTGAGGCAATTGAGGGTACTGACATGGCCATCCTAAGAGGCGGTGAGCTGGCAGTGTCCGGCGCGGTCGTTATAAAGACCAGCAAACCGGCCCAGGACAAGCGCTTTGACTATCCCGCCGTCGGACTTGACACGATAGCCGCAATGAAGACAGCAAAGGCCAGAGTGCTGGGCCTCGAGGCAGGCAACACACTGATAGTCCAAAAGGACGCGGTTATTAAAGATGCCCAGGCTGCCGGAATCTCCATAATAGGTGTGAAATATTAAACCATGTCAGATAACTATGAAGTTAACTCCGGTAGAGGGTTCTCTGGATTCCTGCGAAAGCAGGTATCCCGTTTTCTTCTTAAAAGAGTTAACTACATAGGCAAGTTATGTTACAATTATCTAAGAAACTAGATTGATAGCGGCTCACACCGCCTTTTTCTTTTTTTTCGTTAACAGGGAGCCATATGGAAGGACAGGGTAGTCTCGCACGTTTCATAGACAGGTGCGCGAAGCAATCCAGCGCTGGCACCGCGGATGAGATCATAAGGGGCAAACTGACCGTTTTAGTTTATGAAGGTTTCAGGGTTCTGCTCTTTGCAGTTCATCATTGGCTGAGGACCACCGATGGGATTGTTGAAATAGACCATGATAAGCTTGAAGAGTTGCTCGTGAATTTCGGCATATCAAGAGGGCTTGACCATGATGAGACACTCGAAGCGGCAGCAATAATCGCATCAACCATAGACGGCGAAGACATACAAGCGATAGTAGACGAGATAATCATGAACTTTAATGGCTATACACCAAACAACTCGCAGGTAACCTACGCATATGACCGCCTCGAAAAGGCGTGGGCAATATTGGGGGACAAAAAGAGGGCCATCGAGTATGCTATCATGGTGCTTGAGATAGACCTTAAGACATACGGGCAGTCGCACCCGTCAATTGCCGACAGATATAACAACATCGCCCTTGCCCTATATCGAATAGGCAATTACGACAAGGCAGTGGACTATTTTAAGAATGCCCTCAGCGTGGATGTCGCGCTTTACGGCGAGGTCAACCAGCGCGCGGTCTGCCGATACAATAATATAGGCATGTCCTTACGGAGTGCCGGGCAGGCGTTGCTGGCCATTGAATACTACGAAAAGGCGTTAGAAATTGATAAAATTCTGCTTGGCGGCTCACACCCCGCCGTATCAATGCTCTACAACAATATTGGGCTTGCGTGGGGCGTGCTTGGCAACGCTCAAAAGGCGATAGAGTATTATGACATGGCGGTTTTCTCGTACAGCGAACACCCCGAAGAAGGCGGCGAAGACATCGCCGCCATATACAGCAACATGGGACTGGCGTGGCGCGCCATAGGACAAACCGATAAGGCGATAGAGTGCTATACGAAGGCGCTGGAGTTAGATATAAAAATCTCTGGCCAGGTCAATATAAACACAGCGAAGGACTATTCGAATCTTGGCACGGCATGGAGCATCAAAAGAGACTTCAAAAAGGCGATAGAATATTACACGAGCGCACTGGAGATAGACATCGAAATCATGGGTGACCACCATCCCGACGTCGCTGTTGACTATAACAACATAGGCATGGCGTGGTGTTCGTTGGGGTTTGTCCATAGAGGGATAGAGTACTATATGAAGGCGATAAGGATAGATGTGAGCGTCTTCGGAGAGGAACATGACTCTGTAGCCACAAGATATAACAATCTGGGACTAGCGTGGAGGAGCATGGGAGACCTCCGAAAGGCAATAGATTATTACGGCATAGCGCTAAAGATAGACCTAAGCGTTCATGGAGAAAACCACCAGAGCGTTGGAAGGGATTTAAACAACCTCGGCTCGGCATGGGGCGAAATGGGCGACAGAGAAAAGGGTATAGAGTATTATACGAGGGCGCTAAAAATATTCACCGAAGTCTACGGCGCTGAACATCAGAATACTATAACTGTCAGAGATAATTTGAAATCACTGAGGTGATATATGCGCAATACACAACAAAAAGGGAAAAACAGACACAGGAATTGGACTATATATTTCAAAAACCATAATAGAGACGAATATGGGCGGAATTTATGATAGCATTGGGCTTGGGCGTCGGGCAGGGCAAACGCATTTGAAAAATAAAGCAGACGATACCTATGCAATCATTCCGGCTTTGTCCCCTTCCGTCATTCCGGCTTTGTCCGGAATCTTCCCTTTAGTGGGAGTTTCATAATGACTGTACGTATTCTGAGGCATAAGGACAGATTCCGGACAACCGGAATGACAAAAATAAGGGGGGCAATTTCTAATGCGATTGCCCTGCTTGGGTGTCGGGATGTTTAGCTGAGATATTTGGTATAATGAGAGATGGAAGATAAAGACAAGACTAAAGACCAGCTCATAGATGAGTTGTCACTTCTGAGGGAGATGTTAGAAAACTCTGAGAAGGCTGAGAGGAATCTGCATGACAAAACAAAATCCCTTCTTATATCAACCCTCGAATCAACTGCCGACGGTATCCTTGTTGTGGACAGAGAAGGAAAGATAACCTACTACAACCAAAAATTCGTTGATATGTGGAAGATACCGGAGCCGTTATTACAGACCAAAGACGACACTCTGGTTTTATCTTACGCCCTTGAACAGATAAGTGATCCAGAGATATTTCTTAAAAAAGTAAAGGAACTCTATGAAAAACCTTCTGAAACAAGTTTTGATGTTGTAGAACTTAAAAACGGGAGCATTTTTGAGCGATACTCCCAGCCGCAAAAAATGGATACTGATATACTTGGAAGGGTATGGAGTTTTCGTGACGTAACAATGGCGAAAGCGTCAGAGCGTAAGCTTAAAAAGAGTGAAAAAAGATACCGGCAACTAGTTGAACTTCACCACGCCGGTATATGGGTTGTAGATAAAGATGGTTGTACCACATATGTGAATCCTGCTATGGCTGCAATGATGGGTTACACTACTGATGAAATGATTGGACATAAGGTAGAGAAATTTATGGACGATGAGGATAAAAAAATATTCATTGACAACACAACTAAACTACGGGATGGAATAATTGAGCAGGTAGAGACTAAACTTAACAGAAAGGATGGATCTATACTATATGTAAAGGTAGAGCCATCTCCCATATTTAACGAAGAAGGGGCATACGAGGGGGTAATAGGTGGAATAATTGATATATCCTCAAAAAAATTAGTTGAACAGGAACTCCGCCATGCCCAGAAGATGGAATCCATAGGACAGCTTGCCGGAGGGGTAGCCCATGACTTTAATAATATAATCTCTTCGATTATAAACTATGTGTATTTGATAAAAAGAACGATTTCAGATATAACGCAGGAGGAATTACAAGACTTTGTGGACGAGATACAGGCGTCAGCGGAAAGAGCCGCAAATCTTACAAAAAGCCTGCTGGTATTCAGCAGAAAACACGTGTTTGAGTTTCAAACGGTAAATCTTGTTGATATCGTTAACAGAATGAAGGTACTATTAGTTAATCTGATTGGAGCTGATATTGAATTAGAGATTAGTCTATCAGGCAATGAGCTGCCCATATATGCCGACGGCAACCAGATAGAGATGATGTTGATGAATTTAGCCGCTAACGGCAGGGACGCGATGGTTGATGGCGGGAAATTAGCAATTAGTTTGCAGAAGGTTAAAGCCAACGATAGCTTTATGAAGATACAAAGCGTGCAGAAGTCGCAGGATTACGCCTTATTAAGAGTTGCCGACACTGGCACGGGAATGGATGATGAGATAATAAAGAATATCTTCGATCCATTTTTTACTACAAAAGAAGTGGGGAAAGGCACAGGACTTGGTTTATCTACTGTCTATGGAATAGTAAAACAGCACAAAGGGTATATAGATGTAAAAAGCGAGTTAAACAAAGGGACGGTTTTTTCTATTTATCTCCCCTTGACCGACAACTTTATAACAAACGCGGAATCAGTGAGCAGTTGTGAGCCTGATTGCGGCAAGGGACATATTCTTATCGCCGAAGATGACGAAACCCTAAGAAAGGTTACATCTCAATTATTAACAAGGGCGGGCTATGAGGTGGTAACTGCCGCAGATGGGGAAGAGGTTGTTAAAATATACAGTGAAAATAATGTTGATTTAATTATAATGGATATTATAATGCCAAAGATGAATGGAAAAGCGGCATACGATAAAATAATAAAAATAAACAAAGACGCCAAGATTATCTTCTTAAGCGGCTATACAGATGTTTATTTAGAGAATAAGCTAATTAAAGACGCCAAGTTTAGCTATATCACAAAGCCGATTGATGTAGGTAAGTTGTTAACAATGATTAAGGAGATAATAAATTGTTAAACAAAAATGGGAAAATACTTATAATAGATGACGATAAATCAATGTTAAAATCATCGCTGATGATTTTAAAAACAGAAGGTTATGATGCTGAGGCGGAGCCAGAAAGCAAGAACGCGATAGATAGAATTGTTGAGAGAGGATATGATCTTATAATAACAGATATCAGGATGCCAAATATCACCGGCCTGGAAATAATAGCAGAAATGAGAAAAAGAGGCATGGAAGAACCAGTAATATTGATGACGGCGTACGCGGAGTTGCCGGCGGCCATAGATGCAATCAGGAGAGGGGCCTTTGATTTTTTATTAAAACCATACAAACCTGAAGATTTTATATTAGCAGTAGAGCGAGGGATTAGATATAGCGATTTACTGAGGATCGAAAAAACTTATAAACAAAATCTTGAACAGGAGGTATCGGCGAAAACAAAAGAACTGCGGGAAGCGTTTAGCACGATAACGGAACTAAACAACGAAATCATGTTTCGCCTGATAAAGGCGTCGGAGTATAAAGATCAGGAGACCGGAACACATATATTGAGGGTAAAGCAATACTCGGTACTTCTTGCCGAGGAAATGGGAATGCCGAGGGACTTCGTTGATAGGACGGCATTTGTCAGCCCGCTGCATGATGTCGGCAAGATTGGCATCCCTGAAAATGTCCTGCTGAAAACTGAAAAACTAACGAACGAGGAGTTTAATCTTATAAAAACCCATACAACTATTGGTTATGAAATGTTAGAAGGATCAAAAAATGAGCGAATACAACTGGCAGCGGAAGTAGCGTTAAGCCACCATGAGAGATGGGATGGCAGCGGTTACCCTAATGGATTAAAAGGTGACGAAATTGTATTGGAGGCAAGAATAGTGAATATCTGTGACCAGTACGACGCGTTAATGACAAGCAGGCCATATAAGCCATCATTCGGACATGACAAGACATATGAGATATTGACCAAAGGTGATGGAAGAACCATGCCCAATCATTTTGACCCTGAAGTGCTGGAGTCATTTAAGAACTGCGCCAATATTTTTAAGGACATCTATGATGATAACAATAAACATATCCTGTACAGTTAAGGTATAATACGGGTGGGGCAGAGAGAGCATGAAATCGGCTGAATTTAACAGGGCGTTAACAGCCCTTATGAAATGTAATAAGGTGATTCGTGAAAATCATGACGAACTGTCGCTGTTAAAAGACCTATGCAGGGTGATTGTTCAGGATGTGGGCTACAGGTTAGCGTGGGTAGGATATAAAGAAGATGATGAGGAAAGACATGTGTCTCCAGTATCATATTGTGGATTGAATGCTGGTTATGTGGAGAAAGCAAATATCGTGTGGAGTGAAACAATAAGGGGATTAGGACCAACCGGAACATCTATCCGCTCAGAAAAACCTGTGATTTGCCAAAACATGACTACAGATGAAAAACTGAAACCGTGGAGAGAAGAGGCAATCATGCGGGGTTATGCGTCTTCTATTGCGTTGCCACTGATTATTGATGATATTGTGATAGGCGCTTTGACCATTTACGCAATTGAACCGAACGCGTTCAAGAATGATGAGGTGGAGCTACTACAGGAGTTGGCAGAGAGTTTATCATTCGGAATTTCACACATCCGTCAAAATAAATCCAACAAGGAAATCACTTATAGGCTTAACGAAAGCGAACAGAGGTACAGGAGTATTTTCAATGAAACCGCTATGCCTATCCTGATAATCCATCCCGATACGTTAGAAATAAAAGACGTCAACGAAAAGGCGTGTCTGTTTTATGGTTATTCAAGGGATGAGTTCTTAAAGAAGCGGCTGACAGATATACAAACCCTGCCTGAGGAACAGCTCCTTTCAATTGCCTCGGAAGTAGTCGGCAAGAAGCGGGAGTTTTTGGCAACCCGCCATCGCACATCGTCTGGAGAAATAAAAGACATAGAGGTATATACCGGGACTGTCACTATACAAGGGAAACATTATATCTGCTCGACGACTCATGACATTACACAGCATAAGATTATCGAAGAGCAGCGCGAACAGTTCCGTAAGTTTTTTAATAGCTCCGAGGATCTGATGGTGATAGCCGATCCAAATGGAGCCTTCAAAAATACAAACCCCGCCTGTACAAAAGTCTTGGGTTATTCCGAATCAGAGCTTTTGTCAAAGCCGTTTATTGATTTCGTTCACCCTGATGACCGGCAATCTACTTTAGATGAAATGACGCGGCAGATTCAAAGGGGCTATTCGCTGAACTTTGAAAATAGATATGTATGCAAAGACGGTTCTTTTCGTTACTTATCCTGGCACGCCAATTTTATTGCGGAGGAAGGAACCACCTATGCCACAGCTCGTGATATTACCGACCTTAAGATGCTTGAGATTAGCCTGATAAAAACACGCGCGGATAGAGTAAAATTAGAAGAACGATACAAGACAATTTTGTCTACATCTACCGAGGGTTTTTGGATACTGGACATGGAAGGAAATCTCCTGCAAGCAAATGATGCGTATTGTAATATGTCAGGATATACACAAGAAGAGTTGCTGCACATGAGCATAAGAGATATTGACGAGATAGAAACGCCCGAAGAGACAAAAAGACGCCTGATTGCAATAGCTGAGATAGGGTGGGACAGGTTTGAATCCAAACATAGGTGTAAGGGCGGCAGGATTATGGATGTCGACATAAGCGTTAATCTTATAAAAAACGATAACCTGATGTTTTCATTTATAAGAGACATAACATCCCGTAAACAAATGGAAGAGGCGATAAGGCAACAGAATCTGAACCTGCAAAAGAAAGTTGAAGAGGAGGTTGCCAAAAACAGGGTAAAGGATCAACTTATGTACGAGCAATCCCGGCATCTGTCTATGGGTGAGTTGCTGGTCAATATTTCTCACCACTGGAGGCAGCCGCTGTGTGGAGTGTCGCTTTCGGTTCAGGACATAAAGGACGCATATTTGCATAACGAATTAGACGAGGCATATCTAAACAGGAATATAGGAATTGCCATGTCCGAGTTAAAATCCTTATCGGACACCATAGATAATTTCAGGAACTTCTACATACACGATAAAATGCAAAATGAATTCAACATATCAAATGAAATAAACAAGGCCGACGCCCTTATTGAAGGGTATGTCAAAGAGAGGGACATTGTTATCAACAAAGAGTTAGACGTAACTCTGACAACACTGGGTTATCCAGATGAGTTTGCCCAGGTAATATTAAATATTCTAACCAATGCAAGGACACATTTGAAAGAAATGATATTCCCGATGGTATAATAAAGATAAAATTATATAAGGATGACAGCACAGGCAGGAAGATTATAACCATTATGAACAACGGTGGTGAGGTCCCCGAGGATATAATAAACAAGGTCTTTGATCCATATTTTACCACCAAAGATAAGACACGCGGCACTGGAATGGGGTTATACATGGCAAAGGTGATAATTGAAAAAAACATGAACGGCACAATAGCGATGAGAAATAGCGATGGTTGGTGCGAACTGAGGATTGAGCTATGATGGACGAATCTGTACTAAAAACAATACGGGTGCTTTACGCGGAGGACGACACGTATATAAGGACATTGGTTGCCCGTTTTCTAAAGAGAAGGGTAGCCAAAGTCTTTGAAGCGGTTAACGGTAAAGAAGGTTTGGACATCTATATCTCAAACAAAGATGAAATTGATTTGGTGATAACCGACATTCAAATGCCTGTTATGAACGGTATGGCAATGATAGCAGCAATTCAGAAACTAAATGACACCCAGCCGATTATAATAACAACCGGCTACAATGACGAACTCCATACAAGTGACAAGGTTTGCAGAAACATAATAAAACCCATAGACAATGATCAGTTAATTGAGGCTATTCTGTCTTGTATAGGCGTGGAGAATGGATAGTTCCAATACAAAGATTAAAGACGAAGGGGGGGTAACCCCCCCTTCACCCCGTAAATTTCGCCATGTTTTGTCTATTTATTTTGGGCTGCCGCTCGTTGGCGGCTTCAGTACTCCGGCTGGCATTAATAACGGGAGGGGTTATTAGCGATGGTAACAATCTACGGCAAGGCGGGCTGACCGTACACCGAGAAGGCCAGGTCGGCCTACGGTGACAGGGCTGAGTATGTTGATGTACTAAAAAACAACGCCAATATGGCGGCTATGCTCAAACACTCAGACGGTGTAAGGCAAGTGCCGATAATCGTCGAGGGCGAAAAGGTAACAATCGGCTGCGGCGGTACCTGAGGGGTATAATCAACATCGGCGGTCAGCCGGTATGAGCAGTATTATTAAAAACCTTTACCATTTCTGCGCTGAAATTGTCCCATCTGAGGTTGTTTCTTATAAATAGCCTCCCTGAGAGGGCGGTTTCTTTGTATTTTTTGAGGTTCTGATATACGTCTGACAGCGCTGCCACGTAATCGTCGGTGACAACTCCTATTCCCTCGTTTGCTATAATATCAGAGGCGGTCATGTCTTTCGATACGATAACGGGGACACCGGCAGAGAGGGCCTCAAATGGGGTCAGCCACCCACCCTGCTCTCTTATCGGGTGAAGAAGTACATCTGCGCGGTGGAAGAAAACCCTTAACCGCTCTCTGTTTACGTGGCCGGTAAACAGGACGTGTTCCTGGAGGCCCTCATCCTGGACGAATCTCTTTAATTGCCGTATGTAGGTATCCTCGCCATATCCGGCAAGGACAAGCCTTATGCCGGGGATGTCTTTTTTCAGCAGCTTTACACACCTAAGGCTCTCCATCTGATTCTTGAACTCCCCCATATGCCCCACATGGATAACGATGAAGTCGCTGCTTCGTTTGATATAAAAATCATCCGGCTTGGCCGAAAAAAAATCATAGTCTATACCATAATGAATAACGTGCGGGTTTACTGAGTAGGTGGCCTTAAATCTCCCCGCGTTATATTTATCTGCAACAACGGCCTGCTTTATGTATCTTTTAACTATCTGCCTGTCGGCGGCATAAAAGACCTTTTGGGCAAAGACATTCGGCACGGTGTGTTCCCATGAGTTGAGATATACCTCCGGCGGCTCGTGACACATCCAGACAACCGGCCTGGAAGCGGGGAAAATAGAAAACTCCGCGGGAAAGTTGTGCACATTTATGACGTCATACCTTTTGGCGTGCCGCCTTACGCCCTTATTCAGAAGCCACATATCTTTGAGAAAATCGAGCTGCCAGTTTTTTGAACGCTTATATGGTGATTTAAAAATCGGCGTACAACAGAGGTCTTTTTCAATCTCAGGCAGGATGTTCGTCGTAAGCAGGGCGTGTTCAATGCCCGTTTTGGCCAGATACTCGGCCAACTTAACCACAACAAGCTCCGCCCCGCCATATATGTTCATTGACGGCTGTACGATTAACACCCTAATCGCCATTTATCTAAGAAATCCCTCCGCCTCGCTCAAATCTACAAACGAATTAATATTGGCATACCTGTCACAAATGTCGAACGATTTCACCGTCTTGCCGTCATCAATGGCGCATTGAATTAAGTCGGGGAGTTCTTTTTCCTTCCTCTGGTGGTGAATCGGCGTTACGGCGGCATAGTCAAATATCTCGTTTTTGAACACGCAACTGCCCGTGCCCATGAAATTATTCAAAGGGTTTCTGGGTTTTTCCACCAGGCGGTATATGCGGTTGTTTTCGTCTTTGATCATCGTATATGTGCGTTTTATCAGGTCGGTGTTATCAACCCATAAGACGCCACAAAGGGCAAACACACCGCCCTTGTTAAACTCATCTATCATCTGCCGGTGCCTTGCATTTACCATAAGCTCATCACCCAGAAATAAAATAAAATCCGCACCGGCTATCGTGTCCTTAGCACATTCCATCGCGTGAACCAGGCCCTTCTGTTCCCACTGAATAACATACTTAACAGGCGTGTCCTTGTATTTGGTTCCGAACGCGTTAATTATCTCTTCGGCCTTATAACCAACAACGAGGACGATTTCCTCGATTTCTGTGGAAGCCGCACGCTCAAGGACATGTTCAAGGACATGTCTGCCATCTATGTTAATCATGCACTTGTTGCGAACAGAGGAGAGTTCGTTTATCCTGTTGCCCCTGCCACCGGCTAAGATTAACGCCTTCACTGTGCCGCCCTATCAATGAAGAACAGGCCGGTAGCTTTTATCCAGTCAACAAGCGCCCCTATACCCACCTCCGGCATCACAGAGGGTGACCAGTTGAGCTGCTTCTGAGCCTTTTCTATATCGCAAATGAAGTATCGTAAATCACCATGCCTGTCCGGGGCGAAGCGCACCTCCGGCGCAACCCCTGTTATCTCAGAGAGGATATCAATGCACCTCAAAAGAGATATGGCGGTCTTTCTGCCGCCTCCGATGTTGTAGATACCCGCCCTGCGTGTAATATAAAACGCGTGAAACGCCTCGCACACATCAGTTGCATAGACAATGTCCCTGACCTGTTTGCCTGTGCCGAATATCGTTATAGGCCGACCAAGGATGCTGCGAATAGCAAAGTTTGCCACCCAGCCGTGGTCCTCGCCACCAAATTGTCTGGTGCCATATATTCCGGTGAGGCGAAAGCTGGCCGCCTCGGTCTTGTATGTGTCTATGTATGTGCGAACATAAATATCCGCCGCGGCCTTAGATGCGTGAAGGGGTGTGAGGGTTCCCTCCAGTGTGGGGTATGTCTCGCCGATAGTGTCGGGGTCTCTCTCGTATTTTGATGGGCCCTCAGTAAGGGTTTCATTTATCTTATTTCCATAGACGTGGACTGTGGCACAGCTTGCGGCGGGGATTTTTAATTTCCTTGCCGTCTCAAGCACATTGAATGTGCCTATGACGTTTGTCGTTACGTCAAGGCGCGGGTCTTCCCAGCTTATCGTCATAGCAGGCTGGGCTGCCGTGTGAATTATATAATCGCAACCAGAGGCGCTGTCTATTAGCTCGTCGAAATTCCTCACATCCGCCGTGATGAGCTTCACGCCTAAACCTTTGAGATAATCAAGATTGTACGTGCGTGCCTCATCCGCCGCAAAGCCCGTCCTCAGCAGCTCGTGCTTTGTCATATTGTCATAGGAGATGACCTCGGCACCCTTTTTGACATAGAACTCACATACATGTCCGCCTAAAAAACCACATCCACCGGTAACCAAAACCTTCAACCTATATTCCTCCCGTGCGTCAAGTTGTTAAAGCGATACTTTATATATTGTTAAAGGGTCACTTTATGTATTGTTAAAGTGATTCTTTGCATATGTCGAGTATCCTCTGTGCCGTGCGTCTCCATGAAAATTTCTTAACGTGTTCCCGCCCTTTCTTTATGAGTTCGGATCGTAGATTTTCGTCGTTTGCAAGGCATCGCATCGCCCGTGCTATCTCCTCCACGTTTACGGCGTCTACGATGATGGCGGCGTCTCCGGCAATCTCAGGAAGGCTTCCCCGGTTTGAGACAATTACCGCCGTCCCCGATGCCATTGCCTCAAGCGGGGGAAGTCCGAACCCCTCTATCAACGACACCAGCACATTGGCACAGGCACCGTTATAAAGAGCCGGTAATTCGTCGTAAGATACATAGTCAAGGAATCTCACGCCGCTGAGCATACGGTTTCTTATCATAGCAGTCAACCGCCGCTCATATGCCCCGTCCGGCCTCCTGCCGACAATGGCGAGAGTGTAATCATCCCCCATTGCCACAAAGGCCTCTATAAGGGTCTCGATGTTCTTTGATGGCAGCACACTGCCGACATAAAGGAAATACCTGCCCGCCACAAGGGCGTATTTGCCAAGGACGGCTGCCTTTTTTTCGGCGGTTGGGACAGTAAAATGCCCCTTGTCTATGGCACCGTGGACTACCTCAATTTTATCGGCGGAAATCCCATAGTGCCCGATTATATCTTTTTTCGTATTCTCAGACATAGCGATTAGTGCTCGTGCAGAGCTGAACACAAAAGGAAGCCTGTATTTGAAACTCAGATGCCTCATAAGCGGGACATTGTTCTTATATAAAAGTGGGGCAACGTCATAAACGGTGACTATTTGCGGCACGCAATCTATCATGGGGGGGCAGAGGATTCCCTCTGGTATGGGGGTATAAAACACATCGGCCTTTGCCTGTTTGATGAGTGTGGGCAGGACAAACTGCGTCCACGCGGCGCGCGCCAGATAGATATTGCCGCCAAGGACACGCCGTGAATTTGCGAATATCTTATTTACACGCCCCCTGTCAACTTTCAGCATGGAGCCTTCGACAGTCCACACAACAAGGTCGTCGTGCAAAGAGGCCAGCTCGTTGACAATATTTATGGCGGCCATCCCAATACCCGAAGGACGCGCGTCTTCTAATATCGTAGCGTCAATCGCCAGACGCACAGCACAGCCCACAGGATGTGTCAATCAGTTCACAAAAATCCATAACTAATTCTACTTGATTTATAGTTTTTTAATCAAATGAAATCATATGAACAGTAATTTGGAGGTAAGGGTATCAGGTAGTTAAGTTGATTTAATCCTGTTATCCAGGGACAACGGTTTTGACTTACGGATGTATCCTTCCTTATCGTCACGGAATGTTATGCTTTCGTAGTAATCCTCAAGACGAATAAAGGTACCAATCTTCTGAGCCCATTCTTTCAATCTCGAGTTGCAAGTCTTCTCCCACGCTATGACTTCAATTTCCCAACCTTTCTTGTGCATTCTTTCCAAGTCAGCATGAAAACCTACTCCATCAAGAAAACCATGGCCATCTCCTGTTAACATTACAACTATTCCTGGGGTACCATTATAGTCAATAGTCTTCCTGAGCATATGGACTTGGAGGGCTTGATCTACAGCTTGCTCTTTATTTGAATCCGAACCTCTCTCATGTAGTTCAATCTCTATTCCACACCGCTCCAGTTCATACCAAACCTGACGCAATTCAGGAGGAACCGAACCAACTGCTACTGCATATTCTATATCACGTCCAGCTCTTGCAAGTTTCAAAATATTATCAAACTGTAGCCTTAATTGATGATATGCATCTTGGCCTTCTTTTTCAGATGCTACCATTTTGCCACTTATAAAAATATTTGAGTTATCCCAAAAAACGAAAACTTTTTTCATATCCTCTCCTCAAGCAAAGGCTTTCCCTCATTATAACATACCTGATCAGAAAAAAAACTATCCGGGCGGCATCAGCCCACGGTGGATTTATAGCAGAGACATTGACATTGCCGAGCGGCATTTCTTAAAATTCGTCGTGAGTTAGACTCAATTATGGCCTTATTTGGGAGAGACGGCTTCTATGGATTACCGCGACCTATGTGAACTTGACAAGAAATATGTCTGGCATCCATTTACTCAAATGAGCGAATGGGTTGAGGACGACCCCATCGTAATTGAAGAGGGCCTTGGGTGCTTTATCAAAGACAGCCGCGGCAGATGGTATCTTGACGGTGTGTCATCGCTGTGGGTCAATATATTTGGCCACAGAAAAAAGGAAATTGACGATGCCATCAAGGGGCAGTTAGATAAAATTGCCCACTCTACGCTATTGGGGCTTGCCGGTGAGCCGTCTATCTTACTGGCCGAAAGGCTTGTGAACATCCTGAAGAAATCTCTTTGTGGCGATGGCGGCCTGCCGCTTACAAAGGTCTTTTATTCCGACAACGGCTCAACGGCCGTCGAGGTTGCCCTTAAGATGGCATTTCAGTACTGGCTGCACAAAGGTGTAACGGGCAAAAATACCTTCCTTTCACTGAACATGGCCTACCACGGCGACACCATTGGGGCGGTGAGCGTCGGTGGCATAGAGGTATTTCACGGCACCTTCAAACCCCTACTGTTTAACACCATTAAAAGTCCCGCCCCCTATTGCTATAGGTGTGAACTTGGACTTGATCGGGGGACATGCGCGATGGCGTGTCTCAATGAAATGGAAAAGCGGTTAAAAGAACATAATCATGAGATAGCCGCAGTGATAATAGAGCCGAGGATGCAGGCAGCCGGGGGGATGATAGCCGCCCCTGATGGGTTTTTGCGCGGCGTGAGGCGCCTGTGCAGCGATTACGGCGTTATCCTGATAGCGGATGAGGTAGCAACCGGTTTTGGGAGGACGGGGGCGATGTTTGCTTGTGGGGCTGAGGGTGTGGCACCGGACATTATATGTCTGTCGAAGGGCATAACGGGCGGGTATGTGCCGCTTGCCGTAACGGTTGCCACAGAGGAAATCTACAATGCCTTCCTTGGCAAGTATGGGCAGATGAGGCAATTTTTCCATGGCCATTCCTATACGGGCAACGCTATTGGTTGTGCTGCGGCGCTTGCCGTGATGGACTTGTTTGACAAAGAAGACACATTAAACCGACTAGGGCCTAAGATAGAAATCCTTGATATGTGGCTGCGGACAATTCGGGGCCGCGCGCATGTTGGCGATACGCGAAACGCGGGATTTATGGCCGGCGTTGAGCTTGTAAAAAATAAAGCGACGAGGGAGGCATATCCCGTGGAGGATAAGACAGGGTGGCGGGTGGCCTTTGATGTCAGGGCAAGAGGTGTGTTATTGAGGCCCTTGGGGGACTGCATAGTAATAATGCCGCCGTTGGCCATATCAGAGGAGAATCTGGGGGCAATGTTGGACAGAATCGGGGAATCTATTGCCTGTGTGACAGAGAAATCTTAGACGCCGCGCCGCCATTGACAACCGAGGGCATTAGATGGTAGGATAACCCATAAGTAGAAAGAGACCGAACTTTGGAGGGAATGAATGAAGAGACTCACAGCGATATTCCTGTTGTCGTTGTCATTGGCAGGATGTCTGGCCACGATAGAGCCGTTGCCGCCACCACCGCCACCGCAGCAGCCATATTATGCGCCAGCGCCACCGCCACCCTACTATGCACCGGCACCGGCACCATATCCGCCACCTCCGCCGTATTAGAGGGCGATGTAGATTGAAAACAACTCCCCTGAAGGCGGAAAGTGCATCAGGGGGTACTTTTACGGGCGAGCAGTCGCGTTACGGTTGCGCGTAAGGTTGTTAAATCAAATGTCGGCGGCAGGTCTGGAGGGAACGTATGCAAAAGATAATAGCGAAGGGTATAACGCTTGGGGTGTATATTATAACGGCAAAAGCGGGCGGCAAGGCCAACGGTATGACCGCGTCATGGGTTTCACAGGTCTCGTTTAGTCCTTTGATGATGATGGTTTCAATAGGCCAAAACAAATATACGAAGGAGTTGATAAGGCAGTCGGGTTTTTTTGCGATAAATGTCTTATCAACGGGACAAACAGACGAGGCGAGACACTTCGGGTTTCAGAGTGGCAGGAAAGTGGACAAGTTCAAGGATTTCGGCTATTCAAACGCCCCACAGGGTTCGCCCATATTAGAGTGTGCGATGGCCTATTGTGAATGCGAACTCAAGGATGTATTTCCAGCCGGTGACCACGAGCTTATTGTCGGAGAGGTAGTAAACGCCAAACTGACAAAAGACATGACCCCATTGACGTTTGTATGGGGCGATTATTTTTAGAGGTTAAATAATGGCTGAAGAGAAAAAAGAACCGTGGCTTAATTATCTGGCTATGACTACCGTGCTGTTTGCTGTGCTGGCTACCTTGTCCACATTCAAGGGGGGCAACTTCTCCACACGGGCGCTGCTTTCTCAGTCCCAGTCCTCCGACCAATGGGCATTTTATCAGGCCAAGAGTATCAAGGGCTATATCAAAGAACTTCAAAAAGATAAATACGAGACAGAATTAAAATACTCCGAACAGAAACTCTCCGGCGATGGACAAAGGCACTACACTGAGCAGCTCACCTCACTCACAGAGAAAATACAAAAGTACGAAGCTGAAAAGGCCGACATCATGACCGAGGCCAGGAGGCTGGAACTGCTGCGCGACGACGCCCAGAAACACTCAAAGGCATTCGGCATGGCGGTCATTTTTCTGCAAATCGCTATCCTGCTCGGCTCCATCTCCGCCCTTATGAAAAAGAAACCCATCTGGTATCTAAGCATGTCAGTGGGCGCGGCCGGTATTGTTTACTTTATAAACGGTTTTCTGCTTCTCCTGCCGGTTTAATTCTATTTATAATTCATTAGCGCATTAGTGATCAGTGATTAGCGATTAGCGTATTTATGAAATATCTTCGTCCGTCATTCCGGCTTGTCCGGAATCTGTCTCTGCACATCCTCAAGCCGAATAAGATTCTGGACAAGCCGGAATGACGACAAGACAAGAAAGGTGGTGACAATTTTTTGTCGTAAAGTGAGATAAAATATATTATTATACGTATGATCTATAAATGGAATAACGCGGTTAACTCTCAATGTGGCGCTCGAACAGTTCTATGATAAACATCGTGCCGTTTTCGATATTCTCGCAGTAGAGCCTTCCGCCCATATTCGTCTCAATTATAGTCTTTGACATGTAAAGCCCAATCCCTGTGCCCTCAGTTCCTTTAGTTGTGAAATAGGGTTCAAAGACTTTCCCTATTATATCATCGGGAATTCCGCCGCCGTTGTCTCTTATCGAAATTATTACCTCATCTCTTTTTTCATTGTTGCAGATTGTTATTTCTATCAGCCCCTGTATTTTATTGCCAGTTTCTCTTTTTGAAGTAATAGCATCTTTAGCGTTATTGAGGATATTGAGGACCACCTGTTTAAACTCATTGGGGTAACCCTCTGTGGATATCAGTGTATCCTGCTGGACTTTTATAGAAATATCTATATCGTTTTTCTTAAACAATTGCTCAAACATTGAGAGCAGCTCTCCTATGGCAGTCTTTACATCGAAGCGTACCTTTTCCTTTGAAGGCCTGAAAAAGTCTCTGACATCATCTATTGTTTTTGACATAAATGCTGTCTGTTCCATCGTTGTATTGACAATACCTTTTATATACTTCTCGTTAAGTTCACCGTAGGAATAGGCGTCTCTAATATCCTGCACTGTTAGGGCTATGGCATTCAGGGGTTGCCTCCACTGATGTGCGATTATCCCAATCATCTCGCCCATTGCGGCCATCTTGGATTGTTGGATTAGCAGCTGCTCCTGAATTCGTCTTTTTTCTATTTCTGATATTACCATCTCTTCAAGATTCGTATTTAATTTTTTCAACTCATCTTCAAGGTGTTTGCGTTGCGTGATGTCGTGGGCGATGCCCACCGTGCCGGTGATCACGCCATTCTCATCCTTCATCGGCGTCTTGATGGTCTCTACGACATGCACCAGTCCCTCCGCATCTATGACCGGCTCTTCTATACACCTTCTCAGACCGTCCGCCATAATGAATTGGTCGTCAGCGCGATATTTCTCGGCCAATTCCCTTGGCATGATATCGAAATCGGTTTTCCCAATCACTTCATTGACAGGTATATTAAAGGACAGACATAATGCCTCATTGGCCAGAATAAACCGGCCTTCCTTATCCTTGATCCAAGCGAGATCCGGCACATTGTCAATAAGTGTGGTTAGCATGGTATGGCTGCGGTACTGTTCCTGTTGCTCTCTAAGCTTGCGCCCGGTAATATCATAGTTTATTCCAAGCATTCGGATAGCTGTCCCCTTAGAATCGCGAATCACCATGCCATTGGCCTTTATGTGTATTACTGTCCCGTTCGGATGCAACACCCTAAATTCCGTATCCCATTCCTTCTCGCCCCTTAGAGCGGCATTGTTCTCTTCAAGTATCTTGTCGCGATCCTCCGGGTGCAGGCCATTCATCCATGCCTCCACACCTCCCGGAAATGTTTCCAAGGTAAGACCGTACAGTTCAAGCATCCTGGCATCCCATGTCATTATGTTATTGGAAATGTCCCAGTCCCATATCCCAAGGTTCGCTGACCGGGTTGCTAATTCAAGGCGCTGCTTAACCAAGCGGAGCTCCTGTTCCGCCTGCTTGCTCCCGGTGATGTCTGTACAAGTCCCAACCCATTCCTGAATACTTCCGTCTTCTTTAAAGACAGGGAACCCGCGTGCAAGGAAGCTCCTATAAACTCCGTCATGCCTGCGCATGCGGTATTCGGTCTCATAGAAGCCCTTTGTGACCATAGCTTTATTCCATGCCTGCAAGGTGTGCTCAACATCGTCAGGATGAAGGGCATCTACCCATCCTGACCCTTTGGCCTCATCATAGGTCATGCCGCTAAATTTACTAAATGAAGGTGTACCCTCTGTAACTTCTCCTTCGGCATTAGCAACCCATCCAATTTGACCCGTCATGTCAACGTAAGACCGGTGGCGCGCCTCGCTCGCAAGCAACGCACTCTCCGCCTGTTTGCGCTTAGCGTCATCCGCGTTAATGGAAAGGAACAATTGCCTTATAAGATGAACGCCCGGCAGCATCATGCAGGAGACAGCAAGGGCAATTAACTCCGAAACGCACAGGATAATATGTGCGCCAGTGGATAAAACGCCATAAAATAATACTATACGGCGACCAGCCATCAAAAGCATTGCGGCAGAGATTAATATCCACGCCATCTTTCGGCCTGTTAAGCGAACCAGGGACAGGGCGTACAGCCCAACCAATAGCTGCAACCCAATAGACAATATATATATACTCCCTAGAACCGACATAGAGAAGCGAAAAGAGTTAAAAGCCCCCGTGCTTTAAGG
>JADFYL010000119.1 GCA_015233045.1 Nitrospirota bacterium
ATCAGTTGACAGGGCAAACGCACTATTGAAGGTTAAGATTGAATGCTGAATTCAGGCTTCGTTGCCAGATATAGGATTGCGTCCCCCGAATTCTGTCATTTATGAAAATCTAACGCCTTGTGTTGGATTTTGAGGTTTTGTCTGGTGGATTGTCTGGTAAGGGGTGAACTGCAGACAATGAGGCTATAAGTGTGCCTTCCAATACAAGGACACCTTTGATTCTGATTCCTTCTTCCCTTTGCCCGTCATATTGAACCTCCTTGTTTCGGCCCATTATGACAGCTGCTTATTAATACTCAAAAACTCATAGACCACGGCAACCAGCCCGCGGCAAACATAGAACAGGTAAAGGCAACCCTTGCCTCTACGGCCTCAAGCAGGATAAACGCGGAACATAATATTGTACAGGCACAGATGAACCTGGGGCTTATGATGGGGCTAGGTGGCAACGAAATATGGAAACTAACCCCAACCTCTGTCAATAGCGATAAATACGATAATCTTACGGCGTCTGACCAGACAGCGGACGCCGGATTAGTCGAACTAGCCCTTCTGCGCAGGGACGATTTAAAATCACTAAAAAGACAGGCCGACGCGCAGATGGTACTGCTGAGGGCGGCCAAGAAAAATATGCTCCCACAGCTTCTCCTGACCTTGTCAGGCGGCTATAACGGTCTTTCAGAGAAGGATTATTTCAGCGAATACTTCACTTCTTACGGTAAAAACATGGCAGGGCCGCTCGTCTCGGCACAGCTAAGCCTTAACCTGCCACTGAGAAACAACGCCGCCGTCGGCACGTTTATACAACAACAGGCCGGTTATGAACAGGCCATGCTAGCTCTGACAAACAGTACGATAACCATAAGGGCTAATGTCGTAAACGCCATGAACATGTTCAGAAACAGCCTGAGGAGATATGAGGAGGCACAAAGGAGCGTTACTTATTATAAAAAGGCTACAGATAACGAACACAAGAAGCTCCGCATGGGGGTCTCGACACTAAACAGCACTATCGATATGGAAAACTATCTTACTAATGCCCGGCTTGCCGAGGCAGACGCTGAAAACGCGTTGCTCAATGCTATTATCATAGTCAGGTATCAAACAGGCACTCTTTTTTCTAAGGATGAAGGGAAATATGTCTATAATATTGACAACCTCGTATCATTACCAAAGATATATGGAGAATAACTATGGCCTCACAGGAAATATTCAGAAAGGTCTCTCTTGAACGGCTATCCTCACCAGAGGAACTAGATAAACTGATGACAATAACCTCCCCCATCGGATGGGCCGCCATTGCCGCGCTTGGCATGATAATCATAGTAACCGTGTTGTGGAGTTATTTTGGGGCTATTCCAACCGTGCTAAACGGCACAGGCCTGATGATGGAGACAGGCGGTGTGTCTGATATTGTTTCACAGTCCAGCGGCTACATATCGGACATCAGGATAAGCCCCGGAGATATTGTATTCAACGGCCAGACGGTGGCCAGACTTGACCAGATGGATTTATTGGGCCAGATAAAAAACGCAAAAATAGAACTTGATGTGCTAAACGGGCAGTATGAGCAGATGAGACTCTACGGGGGGCAGGACACACGGCTGTCAAAGGAGTTCGAGCAAAAGCAAAAATCGGCTATAGAGAAAAAGATAACAGACGCAAATAAACAAATCGAATGGCTAAAGGAAAAGATAAGCAGCCAGGAGGCATTACTTACAGACGGCCTTATCACCAAACAGGACCTCATAACCTCTCAACAGTCATACGACGCCGCCATGTCCAATATCAAGGACTATCAATGACCGCATAGCAACGCTCCTGTCTGGCACCTTAGCTACCAACGTGATAAACCTGATGATGATATTCTTCTATGCCGTAGTTATGTTTTTTTATGACGTATCGCTTACATTGATTGCAATATCAATAGCGCTCATGAATTTCCTCTTCTTAAAATATATCTCAAGGTCGAGAGTGGACGTAAATAAGAAACTTCAACAAGAACAGGGTAAACTGCTTGGTACGGCAATGGACGGCCTCCAGACCATAGAGACACTAAAGGCGACGGGGGCGGAGTCGGATTTTTTCTCAAAATGGGCGGGCTATCAGGCAAAGGCGATATCGTCACAGCAGGTGCTTGGCATCAGCAGCCAGAGATTAAACACTGTTCCGGTGCTTCTGACGTCTTTAAACAATGCGGCCATTTTGACAATCGGCGGACTCAGAGTCATAGAGGGAAGTCTTTCGGCTGGAATGCTTGTCGCCTTTCAAGGCCTGATGGCGAGCTTCATTACCCCGATAAACCAGATAGTATCGCTGGGAAGCACCATACAAGAGACAGAGGCGGATATAAACAGGCTTGACGATGTTTTAAAATATGAAATTGACCCCGGTTATAACGAAAAACCGCTCAATACCGAAATAGAGAAGGTCAAACTGATGGGTTATGTAGATATGAAAGATGTGAGTTTCGGCTACAGCCGTCTTGAGCCGCCCTTGATAGAGAATTTTAGCTTAAACCTGCGCCCGGGCGCCAGGGTGGCCCTGGTAGGAGGCTCAGGAAGCGGCAAATCGACAGTAGGCAAGCTTATAGCCGACCTATACAAGCCGTGGGCTGGAGAAATCCTCTTTGACAACACGCCACGCAAAGAGATAAACCGCATAACTATGACAAATTCTCTGACGGCTGTAGACCAGGAAATATTTTTATTTAACGATACGATAAAAAATAATATAACCCTCTGGGACAGCACAATCAGGGAAAGCGATGTTGTGAGGGCGGCTAAGGACGCCTGCATACACGATGACATTGCCACAAGAGACGGAGGTTATGACAGCATTGTAGAGGAAGGAGGTCTAAACTTTAGCGGGGGGCAAAGGCAGCGCCTTGAGATAGCCCGCTCACTTGTCCTAAACCCCACAATCGTTATCCTGGACGAGGCAACCAGCGCCCTTGACCCAAAGACTGAGATGATAGTAGACGAAAACCTAAGAAGACGCGGTTGCACGTGCATAATAGTTGCCCATAGGCTAAGCACTATCAGAGACTGCGAGGAAATCATCGTCCTTGACAAGGGAAAAATTGTGCAAAGGGGCACTCATGACGAACTGATTAAGACAGAAGGACTGTATGGAGAGCTTATCAAACATGCCTGAACTGCCCATACTACCCATACTAATAGAAGAGATAAGACAATTCGGTCAGCTAACCGCCATGGAAGGCAATCGCCAGATACCTCTCACTGACCCCCAAAGCGTGTGGATTGTCTGGGCAGGCGCTATAGATATCCTGTCGTACTCATCACAAACCAATAGTGATGTGTTTGGAAAGAGATACTTATTTGCATTAGAGACGGGGGCGCTGATTATTGGCGTCAGGGAGGCCGAGGGCGGCGTCGGCCTTATGGCTCAGGGAAAGGCGGGAAGCTCTCTGATGCGCCTTCCAAGAGAGAGATTAATTGGTTATATATCAGACGATACATACGACGTGCCTTCCCTAATTGATGGCTGGCTAAGGCGGCTCCTGCGTTACTCTCATAGTGAATTTATGCCGCTTCAGGCAACCCTCATAGACCCGGGCAAAGAGTACGCGCGACCTCAGCCCGGCTGTTTCAGGACAAGTAAAGATATAGTGTGGATTAAGCCGTCTACGGGAAATCTGAGTTTTGCCGGAATGAAGGAGAGCCTTCAAATACCAAACGGGGCGATGTTCCCCATATCTGACGGCAGCTTTGTGGAAAGCGAAGGCGAGTGCCGCTTTAATACGTTAAGCACGAAAGACTACCTGGCGGCAGACCCTGATTGGACAAATTTAGACAGTTCTCAAGATATGATGCTCGTTTCTATTAAACTCACCGCATTCCTTGAAATGGAACATGAAAAACAGCGCCTGAGACTCAAAACAGAACAAGACAATAACATGATGGGGGCGGCGCTGGCTAATGTGATGTTTCAGTTGACCGGTTCGATTGCGATGCTGCGCGCAGAGGGAAAGATAGATGCCTCGCTGCAGGCGGCGGTATGGGACAGGTTGCTCTCGCTTCCCGCAAGTTTCTTCAGGCGATACACAGTCGGAGACCTCTCAAACAGGGCTATGGGTATAGATGGCATAAGGCAGTTGATAACCGGTTCGGTGACAAACACGATTATATCGTCGGCATTTTCGATATTCAGTTTCTTTATCCTCTTTTACTATAACCTGTGGCTGGCGCTATCTGCCCTGGCCATAGTAGTGGTTGTAACGGTAATAACGGCTTCACTGTCATATATGATGGTAAATTACCAGCATAAGATTCTTGACTTAAGCGGCAAGATCTCCGGCATTGTGTATCAACTCATTGGCGCAATAGGGAAGTTTCGGGTGTCCGGGTCGGAGATGAGGGGTTTTGCCCAATGGGCTGGCGAGTTTAGGGCACAAAAGAGCCATACTTTCAACTCGAACCTCGTGAAATGTGTTGTCACCGCGTTAAACTCCATATATCCCGTTATATCGTTTTTGATCTTATACGGTATATACTATTACAAAGACATGTTTAAATTGTTGAGCATGGGAGATTTCCTGTCGTTCTCATCGGCATTCACACAGTTTTTAACGTCGGGTATCCAGTTGTCGGCCACACTGGTAAACGTTCTGGCGGTAATACCGATATACAACAGGGCAAAACCTATATTTTTAAGTATGCCGGAGGTTACGCGGGAAAAGACTGAACCAGGAGACCTCTCTGGCGACATTGAGATAAAGAATGTCTGGTTCAGATATCAGGCGGGCGGGCGGTATATAACCTCTCGCTCCATATCAATGCCGGTGAGTTCGTTGCCATTGTCGGTACCTCAGGCAGTGGAAAGTCAACCCTTCTGAGGCTTCTCCTCGGTTTTGAAAGGCAGGAACTAGGCTCCGTTTTCTACGACAGCCAAAACATACAGACGCTTGACGTACACTCACTAAGAAGACAAATCGGGGTAGTGCTTCAAAACGGCCTGCTGATGTCAGGCGATATATTCACCAATATCGTCGGGGCAAACAACCTTACGATTAACGACGCATGGGAGGCGGCAAGGATGTCTGGCCTTGAGCAGGATATAAAATCTATGCCGATGGGGATGCACACCGTAATTCCACCGGGGGCCTCGACGATTTCTGGAGGGCAGAGGCAAAGAATTCTGATAGCCCGCGCGATGGTTACAAAACCAAAGATATTCTTTTTTGACGAGGCTACGAGCGCTCTGGACAACCTGACTCAGTCTATTGTCAGCAAGAGTCTGGAGAACTTTCACGCAACCAGACTTGTCATAGCCCATAGATTGAGCACTATTATTAAGGCCGATAAAATTGTGGTTGTTGATAAGGGCACAGTGGCGGAGATGGGAAATTATGAAGAGTTGATGAGCAGAAACGGCCTGTTTGCTCAACTGGCAAAACGGCAGCTAACATAAAAACGCGAGGAGTTAACGATGTTTGACAGTTATAAGATAATCTGTACAGCCATATCAATAATTACCATGTTGTGTCTTTCCTGTAAAGACAAAGACATAAGCGCGGAGCGTGAAAGACGCGCAAAGAAGGCAAAAGGCGACATAACGATTGCCGTTGCCGGGTCATGGGACAAGCTCAAGGGCAACGCAGATATGTATAATGGCGTGGAACTGGCCGTCGAGGAAATCAATAAGACAAATATATTAAATGGAAGGAAAATCCATTTGATAGCCAAAGGCGACTCCGCTGACTTAAACAAGGCGAGGCTTGTGGCTTCCGAAATAGTAAACAATGCCGACATTACGGCGGTCATCGGACACTCGTTTGGGTTTATTACGTCATCGGCGGCTGAAATATATACAAGGGGCGGGCTGCTCCTGATTGCCCCCTGTCAGTATATCCCTGAAAAGGCAAAAGACGCAGGGCAGATGGAGTTTTCCTTTATGCCGCGGCCTGATTCAATTTCTGAGATGTTTGTAAAGTATATGCAGAAAATGAAATATAAAACGGTCGTTATAGCCTATGTTAAAGGGCCGTCTTCTATAAAGATTCTGAATAGTTTTTATAATGCCGGCGAAGGCAGGATAAAAATAGTTGACAGCGTCCCGTTTAATATAAACGATGTGGTATCGTTTAAAAACATCGTTAAAAAATGGACACATTTAGAATTTGACGCGATATTATTTATAGCTCCTCCTTATTATTTGGATAATTTATTAATGGATTTAAGGGATAACAATATGAAAATGCCCATATTGGTCACGGCTGAGCCAATGTTATTAAGCAATGCCCCGGAAATGAAAGAGAGATTATCGGACGAGGTGTTTCTGCTTACCTGCAATCATGATAATAAATCAAATGAGCTAAAGCAATTCATCAGCGAATTCAACAATAAATACAAATACCAACCTAATCATGTCGCAATTAATGCCTATGACGCGGTGAAGGTTCTCGCAAATGCCTGGGCAAGCGTGGGCACGGCCCAACCCATTAAGACTGCGCAGGAAATGAGCAAAATGAAGGCCATAAATGGCCTGTGCGGGACTTATAGTTTTGATGAGTCCGGACTCCTGAACACTAGCCAGATGTATCTTGTCAGAGTAAGAGACGGCAAAATAGAGCATATTAACGATGACAGCCGATAACTCAAAACTGGATTTGAAAGAACTCACGATTTCTAACACAGGTAACCCTTATATATCTTACGTTGGAAGAGGTTGCCTATCCGATGTGTTATGAAACAATGGAAACCGTTTTTCAGACAATGATTGAAAAGAACATGGTGATGTGTTAGAACGTGAGAGGTTGAGCCGCCAGACTAAACCACAAATAGTCTTAATGAATGAGGAGGCAGGAAAAGAATGTCAGAAAAGAACGCAAAGGCCAACAAGATGCGGGAGCTAATCACAAAGGCATGGAATGATGAGGCGTTCAAAGCAAAGCTACTTTCAGACACCCATGCGGCACTAAAAGAACAGGGCATAGACGTTCCAGCAGGAGTAACAATAAAAGCGATAGTGTACTGTTACAATAATATCTTTACAATAGGATGAGATTATGCTATAATCAT
>JADFYL010000120.1 GCA_015233045.1 Nitrospirota bacterium
AATCTGGAGGGATATGGGGATTTTCCCGGGCGGTCCACTTCATGAAATCATGGATACGGAAACCAGGTGCATGACAAATATTGACTCGGACTATGTGTCTTTGGCGAAAATGGCTTTGAGAATGGGTATCTCTATGGCTTATTGTTCCCAGGTTCCTCTTGAGATTGTCCAGGACATCCTTTTTGGCAGCCCCACTCCCCATGAGACTTTTGTAGATATTGGAATTATAGACAAGGACTACGTAAACATCCTTCCAAACGGCCATGAGCCTTTTGTTGGGGCGGCTATCATAAAACTTGCACACCGCGACGATATTCAAAAGCTTGCCCGTGACAAGGGTGCCAAGGGTATCAGGGTTGTCGGTTCTATTGAGACCGGCCAGGAGTTGATTCAGAGATTTCCCACAGATGATGTCTTTGTAGGTCTTACCGGCAACTGGATAAACCAGGAATATGTAATGGCAACCGGTGCCGTAGACCTGTTTGCGGTTGACATGAACTGTTCTGTGCCGACTTTAGGCCTTTACGCGGATAAATATAACTCAACCGTAGTCAGCGTATCAAAACTTGTCAGAATACCCGGAGTAAGCGTTCACTTTGATTACACCGCTGAAAACGTAGAGGAAATCGCGGGGAAGCTGATAACCATAGCAATTAATAACTTTGAAAAGAGAAAGGGTAAGGCTACGCTTATTCCTCAGAAAAAACAAGACGCAATAGTAGGATTCTCAACCGAATCCGTGCTTAAAGCACTTGGGGGAACGTTGACCCCACTTCTTGACGCGGTAAAGGCGGGCGCTATAAAAGGCATAACCGCCCTGGTAAGCTGCTCAACCCTGGCAAACGGCCCACAAGACGCCGTAACCGTGGCAGTTGCTAAGGAGCTGATAAAGAGAGACATCCTGGTGCTCAGCGCAGGTTGTGGAAACGCGGCCTTACAGGTGGCGGGACTGCAAAGCCTCAAGGCCATAGAGTTAGCCGGCCCGGGGCTTCAGAGCGTATGCAAGGCGCTGGGAGTTCCACCAGCACTGAGTTTTGGCACATGTACAGATACGGGAAGGCTTGCTAATCTGGTAACAGCCGTAGCCGGGGCACTTGGCGTTGACGTGTCACAGTTGCCGGTAGCCGTAACAGCTCCTGAATTCATGGAGCAAAAAGCTACGATTGACGCCATGTTTGCCGTTGCCTTTGGTCTCTATACGCACGTATCTCCGGTACCGGCTGTAACGGGAGCACCTGATGTGGTTAAACTCCTGACTCAGGACATTGAGAGTCTTACCGGAGGGAAAATTGCGGTTGGCGATGACCCTGTTCAAATTGTGGATGGCATTGAAGGCCACATAATGAAAAAAAGAAAGGCCCTGGGAATATAATACAGGGCAGCAGATAATCACCCCAAAGAGCGGGGAGGAAGATAGTCGTTCCCCGCTCTTTGGGGGTAACCCTTGGAGTGCTTATTAACTTAGGGAGAACAGACATGAATACAGCATCGTCCGGGGCGCGTCTTGTTATCATAGCCGCCATCTTGTTCGGTTTTTTGACGTATGGTTTCGCAGATAGCGCTGGCGATATCTATACACTGTCCATAGCACATATCAATGACACACATGGCCATCTTGAGCCATCCAACATACCCCTGACATACAACTCACGTTCTTTCGTCGTGCGCGCTGGCGGGTTTCCACGGATTGCCGGAGCCGTGGCCGCCCTGAGAGAATCTCATCCTAACTTCTTATTCCTTCACGCGGGGGATGTGTTTACAGGGACGGTGTTTTTCTCGAAATACCATGGACTTGCCGATGTGGATTTCCTTAACGCGATGCGCCTTGACGCCATGGCCGCGGGTAATCACGAATTCGACATGGGGCCTTCCATATTTGCCGAGTTTATCAACAAGGCATCCTTTCCCGTTGTGTCGGCAAATGTTGAATTGTCAACGGAATCTCCGCTTTATGATCTGATTAAACCTTATACGATTATAGAAAACCATGGTCGCAAGATAGGCGTTGTCGGCCTCACCACCACAGATACGCCATCCATTTCCAAACCCGGCAAATCGGTTAAGTTCAACGATATTATAAAGTCCGCCCAGACCGCCGTCTCTGCCCTGACACGGCAGGGTGTAAACATTATAATTGTGCTCTCACACGTCGGCTATGAAAATGACCTCATACTTGCCCGCACACTATCAGGCGCGGACATTATCGTAGGTGGACACTCCCACACACTCCTGGGGGATGACACGCTTTTGCGGACTGGCCTTAACCCGACAGGGCCTTACCCGACAGAGGTACGTGGAAGAGATAACGCCACCGTGGTCGTCGTTACGGCATGGGAGTATGGAAAGATACTTGGCCTTGTTGATATAGACTTCGACGGCGACGGCAAGATTGTCTCTTATCGTGGTAGTCAGACGGTTATCCTCTCAGATGACGCAGCTAATACGCCGGAGTCGGCAGAGTTTTACGAAGCGATTGTAAGCGGGAAGATTACTTCAAACCCACGTTTTCAGATAGTTAAAGAAGACCCCGTGGCTGCGCTAAAACTCGACAACTATACGGCTCCGATTAAACACTACATGCAGGAGACAATCGCCTACGCCGACGAGACACTTAAACGTGCGAACAACGGGGGGCCAGGGCCGATTATTACCGACAGCATGCTCCAAAAGACCGCCGCCTCAGGCGCCGATATTGCCATTATGAACTCTGGAGGCGCGCGTATTGACCTGCCAAAGGGCAATATCTCAATCGCCGACGCCTACACTCTCATGCCCTTTAGCAATACGATATATGTCCTGAAGCTCAAAGGCTATCAGATAAAAGACGCCATTGAGTCAACCATAGATTTTCAGATAAGTAAAATGAAAAAGCCCCCTTTTATTTACGCCTCCGGCCTTAGATTTGTCATGGACTTGTCAAAGCCAAAGGGACAACGCGTTGCGGGCATGGAAATAAAGGCGCGGGACACAGGGAAGTACGTGCCTTTTAAAATGGACGCCTTCTACAAAATAGCCTTAAGCGAATATATCGCCAAGGGGGGCGATAGTTTTAAGCCGTCACAGGGGGCTGAAGCCGTTTCCCCGTTGAAGGCGGCAAGTTCCGCCGTGGATACCGGATTTATAGACTCCGAGGTCTTCATAGAATATATCAAGTCTCTGAAAAGATTAAAAAATCCCACTGAACAGCGAATTAGTATGATTCAGTAACCCTAAATCCGACATAGAGATTCGAAAAAAAAGCCCCACGGTAAATTTATCCTCCATCAGGCATGCTCGGTATATGAAACATCAAGAAGTCCAATATAGCCTATTGTACGAAAATGGTTGATAGCAAGGGTTGTAGATGAAATGGGGCTGCCTGATGTACGCCAGTAACCTTTTCGGGTATTGGCATACTCCCACGCTTTTGGGCTGCTAAATGGAAATAATCTCTAACATCCTCATGAAAAGCCCCCAAATGCCTGAAACGGAGGCCATGTCTTAATTTGATGGTGGATTTGGGCCTGCTTTTTTAGCTGATAATACTCCATATATAGTGTATAATATCTGTGTGAAGGGTGAGGTGTTGGTAAGTCTGCTGGTAAAAGCAGGATGGGAACTTGATAGAATAAAAGGCAGCCACCATATTCTTAAAAAGGAAGGCAAATTGATTTAAGTTCCGGTACATGGCAGTAAAGATATAAAACCTGGAACTTTAAATAAACTTTTAAAACAGGGAGGGTTAAAATGAACAGGTTGAGCTATCCTGCAATTATAGAATATGTTGTGGAGGACGAAAATTTTACAGTAGAGTTTCCAGATTTGCAGGGCTGTATCACATATGGCGACACTTTAGAGGATGCAAAGAACTATGCGAAAGAGGCGTTGTCAGCCTTTTTGGCATCTATGTTCGATAATGGATTTAAGATTCCAGAGCCGTCTGGTGTTAAAGGAGAAAATGTATATCTGATTGAGCCGGAGCCGTATGCCGCTGTCCCAATACTTCTCAGGAAATTGAGGAATGAATTCGGTTATAGCCAGACTGATGTATCAAAAAAATTAGGGATTGCCTATCAGGTTTATCAAAAACTGGAAAATCCAAACAAATGCAATCCCACCGTTAAAACTCTTGAGAAAATAGCCTGCATTTACAACAAACACCTGCATTTGGAAATTGCCTGATGAACAATATGATAAGCAATATGTTTTAGCATTAGCTCACTCGTTCAATGATTAACGACGAGGCCTGGCCCTCGTAACTATGGCAGTTGATCATAACCCGCGAGACCCGCTTTTGTAAAGGATTCTCTGTAACGATGTCAAAGCGGACAGCCTCATCCACGGGGGCGGAATATAAAGACGGCGGGATTCTTCCGGTTTTTATCACATACGCGGCGACTGCCGTGTCAAGCGGCGCGGCGGCGGCGTAGAGGTTGCCAAGTGCGCCCTTTGTGGAAATCGCGCTTATCGGGCAATTTTTAAACAGCTCGTTGATGGCCTCAATTTCGTTTTTATCGCCGGAGGAAGTGCCGTCGCCGTGGGCTATCAAAAGGTCTATGTCCGCGGGTTTTAGTTCGGCCATAGAGAGGGCGGCACTCATCGAAATTGTTATCGCGGCGGAGGTTGGGCCGCCGCAGGACTCATCGCCCAGGCCAAACGCCCTGCCCCATCCCGTTATTGCGGCAAGAGGAGAGACGCCGCGGGCAACTGCCGATGAGTGTGTCTCGATTGCCAAAAAACCGGCACCATCTCCCTGAGTTGTCCCGCATCTGAGCGAGGAAAACGGACGGCATGACAAGGTGCCATCCTCGCGGGATTTCAAGACTCCGGCTATATGGCCTCGTGCTAGCCCTGAGGGGGTGATCTTTTCGCTTACCCCACCGGTAAGGACTATCTTTGCCCTGCCGCTTAATGCCGCGGCAACACCCTCGGCTATTGCTGAGACGCCGGAGTCGGCATGGGCAGAGAAGACCGCGTTTTCGCCACGAATTTTAAGTCTTACCGAACTCTGGCAGAGGGCAATGTTATTGAGCATTGACAGTGGCCAAAGCGGGTATATCTCCCTGTATCCCTTCGTATAAAATGTGCCATAGTCGAGGCCACCCTCTATCGCACCCCCGGGCAGAGACGACTTCAGCACTGCCGCAAGGAGGTCGTCTGTCTCGTAGTCAACCATTGGAAGTCCGGCGAAAAACCCTATAGCCTCAGGCGTAATCTCAGGGGTAGTCTCTATGGCGGCATTTCTATATGCCTGCACGGCGCTCTCCATTAGTAAGAACGAATGGGTATTCATAATGCGGGCGTCGCGTGGGCTGATATGGAGGTCTTGCGGGGTTGGACAGGCGGTTATGGCCGCTGACTTGCAGGGAAACTCCGCGAAATCAACAAAATCAATCCGGGCCGCGCCACACCTGCCGTACAATAACCCTTCCCACACCTCATCAGGCGTGCGGCCAAGCGCACATACCACACCGATTCCAGTTATTACAGCCCTTTCGTCCATGCTGGCATTAATTAGTACCAAAATACGGCAAAAAAAGTAAAGGGATTGACGGTTCTCTCTCAAAAAATCCCTGATGCGGTTTTCATTAAAATAATCAAAGATTGCGCTAATTATAAATATGTGCTATAGTTATACAGTGAAGGGGGCGGTTGACTAAGTGGAAAAATATATCTGCATACACGGGCATTTTTATCAGCCGCCACGCGAAAACCCATGGCTTGAGGAGGTCGAGTATCAGGACTCCGCAGGAGGCTACCACGATTGGAACGAGAGGATAACAGCCGAGTGTTATGCCCCCAATGCCGCGTCAAAGATACTTGACCACGAGGGAAGGGTCTCAGATATAATTAACAACTACTCGAAGATTAGTTTTAATTTCGGCCCTACCCTGCTGTCGTGGCTGCTAAGACATAATCCTGACGTATATCGGGCGATACTGGATGCCGACAAACTGAGCATTGAGAGGTTTTCCGGGCACGGCTCGGCAATCGCCCAGGTGTATAACCACATGATAATGCCACTTGCCAACCGCAACGATAAAATCACACAGGTGATATGGGGAATAAGGGATTTTCAGGCGCGTTTTGGAAGGAGGCCGGAGGGCATATGGCTTGCCGAGACCGCCGTTGACCTGGAAACCCTTGATGTGTTGGCAGACAACGGGATTCTGTTCACAATCCTCGCCCCACGCCAGGCCTCAAGGGTAAAAACCTCCGGCCATAGCACGCCTGATGAGGGCGCTGTCTTAGAAACACCTGGCCAGGATGTCTGGACCGACGTCAGCGGCAGTCGGGTTGACCCCGCCATGCCATACTTGTGCAAACTCCCTTCGGGCAGAACTATTACCCTATTCTTTTATGACTGGCCAATATCCTCCGACATTGCCTTTAGTGGTGTTTTAAATAAAGGCGAGAATTTTATTGACAGGCTCACCTCTGCCTTTACCGACGACAGAGACTATCCCCAGCTAGTCAATATAGCTACGGACGGCGAAACCTACGGTCATCACCACAGAAAGGGCGAGATGGCCCTGACATATTGTCTTCATCTGATAGAATCAGGCAATTATCACGCGGCTAATGGGGTTAAACTGGCCAACTATGGGCAATACCTTGAAAAACACCCGCCGGTTTGCGAGGTGGAAATCTATGATAACTCCTCATGGAGCTGTATACACGGCATAGGAAGGTGGATGGATGACTGCGGCTGCAACAGCGGTATGCGTGGCGAATGGACACAGCAGTGGCGCCGTCCGTTGCGGGAGGCTATGGACTGGCTCAGGGACAGGCTCGCCGGCATATTTGAAATAGAAGGAGGGAAATATTTAAAATCCCCGTGGGATGCCCGCAATGATTATATTGAGGTGATTCTCGGCAGAGACAAGGCAAACGTCCATTCTTTCATAGATTCTCACGCCCATACGAATCTCCCCATGGAAGACAGAACGAGGGTGTTAAAATTGCTTGAGATGCAGCGCAACTCCATGCTCATGTACACAAGCTGCGGGTGGTTTTTTGACGAAA
>JADFYL010000013.1 GCA_015233045.1 Nitrospirota bacterium
TCTCAAAAACCCTTTTTATCGATAGGTGCAAATTCCTATATCGGAGCTTGGGTCTAACAAAGGATTTGCCAAAATACCTCTTTGATTGTTATTATACTCGCGTATGCAATTAAATGTTTTAAAAAACTACCCTCTGTCTGACCTTACGACGTTTAAAATAGGAGGGGCGGCGAGGTTTTATGTAAAGGCGGATAGCCTCGGCGGCATTTGTGAATCTGTTGAGCTTGCAAAACGGCAAGGCATCCCATTTTATGTCCTGGGCGGCGGCAGTAATCTTCTGGTAAGTGACAGAGGTTACGACGGCCTGGTAATTCATATTGCAAACACAGAATCTGATACTGCCACAGATGGAGAGATCGTTTATAAAACCTGTGGGGCGGGTGTTGTTTGGGACACTTTCGTAAGTGAATGCGTCGGTGAGAATCTTTTTGGGGTTGAGTGTCTTTCAGGAATACCCGGAACAGTGGGGGCATCGCCGGTTCAAAACATTGGCGCGTACGGGCAGTCGGTGGATAGTCTGATTTATGAAGTCGTTGCGGTTGATACCGCCGACGGAAACATCGTCAGGTTTAGTAATGCCCAATGTGAATTTTCCTACAGAAAAAGCTTGTTTAATTCTGAAGCCTTTGGTAAGTATATAATTATATCGGTTAAATTTGTTTTAAAGCGTGCTGGTAAACCAAATGTCAAGTATCATGATTTGGAGAAATATTTTCTGAAGGACGCCGATATAACCTTACAGGAGGTCAGAACGGCTGTCCTAAAAATCAGAGAGCACAAGGGAATGCTGCAAATGGACGGCTATCGCGGGTTTAAGTGTGCGGGATCATTTTATAAAAACCCTGTTGTATCAGCCGGTCATTTTGATGAGATAGTGGGTGTCCTAAGTGGCGCCGCACCAAACAGAAACTGGTATTGGCCACAAGCGGACTCTGAGGTAAAAGTCTCAGCCGCTTTTCTCATTGATAATTGTTTTGGTAAGGGCTTCAGAAAAGGACGGGTTGGGCTGGCCCCAAATCATACGCTTGCAATTGTTAACTATGACGATGCGACATTTGCCGAGGTCATAGGCTTTGCAAAACTGATTGAGGATACTGTTTATGAACGCTTTAAGGTAACTCTTGACCGAGAGGTTCAAATACTACAATAAATAAGAAGTCTCTCATTCATACAATAACCCTGATATTGCGGCGGCGGTCTTGTCAGCGAAGAAGGGCGGCAGAACAAGGATCAATTCTCGTCGGTTTCAGACCTGGTGACCGCACCTACCAATCAGGCGCAGTTAAAGGTGGTTGGGTTTGTTAAGCAGGTTGACTAAATTTTCCCCTTGTGTTATGCTCAAGCTATGAGCGTTATAGCGATACCTAAACCGTTACGTGAGAAATTAGGCGATGAGGCCACTGACGGCCTAATCAAAGTCCTCAACGATGCTGAATCAACATCACGTAAGGACTTAGCCACCAAAGAAGACCTCGCCAAACTTGAAACCAAACTTGTAGAGAAGATTGGCGATACTAAAGCTGAAACCTTTAAGTGGATGTTTATATTTGGGGCAGGTCAGTTAGCGGCCATGTTTGTAATGTTTAAATCTTTCATTAAATAATCTGCAATAGCTACAACTTAATCGGACAACATGTTATAACAACTTCGTTATAGATAAAAATCACAATACAAGGAGGACTTTCCCATGGCAGACAAGAAGTTCGTATTCATCATCACTCATTCCTTCGATAACCCCGATATTGCGGCGGGGGCTTTGCAGCTTGCCGTTAATATGAAGGCGTTTGATACGCAGCTCGACTTTTTCCTTATGGATAAGGCGGTTCTATTAGCCAAGAAAGGCTTTGCTGACACCCTCGTCTGGCAGAATAATGATCAATTCTCGCCGGTCTCAGACCTGATAACGACACTCTCAGAGGACTTAGGCGCGAAGTTTTACATATGCGCCTCTTGCGTTAAGCACTATGAGCTTGACAAGGCGGAGCTAATCCCGAACTCTGAGATAAAACCCGGGACATTTCTTGGTGAGATGCTCCTTGAGCGGCAGGGACTGACGTTTTAGGGTTACTGAGCAAAACGGGGAAGGGCGGCCTTCCCCGTTTATTAGCTCGTTTGAATAGGGTCGTGGGTTACGCTGATTTGACCGCTACCTTCTTTGTTTCTTTCACCGCCTCGGCCGTCTTGGGCAGCTTTATCGTCAGGATTCCCTTTTTAAACTCCGCCTCAACCTTGTTGTCGTCTATCGCGCATACCAGCGGTATTGTCCTCACGAACGACCCGTAGGAGCGCTCCATGTGATAGTAGTTCGAGCCCTTGTCCTCTTTCTCCTCTTTCTTCTGCCCCTTCAGCGTCAGCGCGTCCTTCGTAAGGGAGACCTCAATGTCTTTTTCGTCCATGCCGGGAAGCTCCGCCGTTACCTTTATCTCTGTGTCGGTCTCAAGCACGTTGACGCTTGGGTTAAATCCCACTGCGCCGCCCCAAAAGGGATCCATGTCAAAACCCCTGAAAACCCCGTTAAAGACATCGCTCATCTGTCGCTGTAAGGCCGTGAATGAGTCTTTGTCCTCACGCCTCGCGGGGACATTGTCTTTATTAAATCCCCACGGTACAAGGTCTTTCAATTTCATACTATTCACCTCCTGTCAACTCCTGTTTATATTACGCCGCCCTGACTTCAATCTTCTTGGTCTTTGCGGCTTCGGCCTTTGGTAATACCAGTTTCAATACCCCGTTTTTCACCGTCGCCTCTATGCGCTGCCTGTCCACTTCCTCTGACAGAGTGAAACTCCTCCGGTAATCGCCTATACCGTATTCAACGTATGAGGCCCGGTATTTTTCCGGCACATCTAAGTCCACCTTACCATATATCGTCAGGACGTTTTTCTCAAGCGTTATGTCTATAGTCTTATCGTCCACGCCTGGCATGTCCGCCGTCACAACTATCTCGTTCGTCTTTTCGACTATGTCAACCGCCGGTGTGTATACCTTAACCGCCCTTGTGTGCTCGGTGCCGTTATATGTCTCCGCCTCTTTCACGTCTAAAGTATCTGCCATATTAAAGTACCTCCTTAGTTTGCTGATATTGTGATTTTCTTAGGTTTGTCGGCCTCTGCCCTCGGCAGCGTTACCGTTAGGACGCCCTTTTCGAGTTTCGCGCCGACCTTCTGCCCGTCCACCTCATATGGCAGCTCAATTGCCCTTGCGAAATTCCCGTAGCGACACTCCCGGCGATGGCAACACTCGTCGTCTTTGGCCTCCTCGGTCGTCCCTCGCGTACCCTTTAACGTAAGCGTCCTGCCCACTACCGTAATGTCGAGGTCTTCGGCGTTGACACCCGGCAGCTCAGCCGTTACGAGGACTTCCTCTTCGTTTGTCCAAAGGTTTATCGCCGGAAACTCCCTCGCCGTTGCCGGGCGTTCGGTTAAACCTGAGACAAGCCTCTGCATCTCGTCCTGCATCTGCTTCATCCTGTTTTGAATCGTGTCATATCCATGCCATCTGTACGGGCCGCCTGCGAAGCCACCCCTTGTAAGTCCTGCCAGCTCTGAAAGTAACATGTTCGCTAACCTCCATCATGGTATTATATAGTCAGGGTTTATAACCCCGTTTTTGCCCATTTACACATATAAAGCAAATATCGTGCCAGAAGATAAAACCCTTTATTTACAGGAGGTTAGCTTAATCATAACAATTTATGACGGAATCAGATAGGCCAAAATGGCCTACCACAGGGCTAAATCGTGGCAAAATCATAGGTTGTTAGAAAGTGTGGGGTGGTAGGCCATTTTGGCCTATGGGTCAATTTGGCCGCCTTCACTCAGTTTGCGGCGCAGGGTGCGTAGCCCTATCTTTAGTACCTTCGCCGTTTGTGTGCGGTTGTTGCCGGTGCGTTTGAGCGTTTCTCTGATGATTATATCCTCGGCCTCCGGCAGCGGGGTGCCTATGGGGATATATATGGCGTCCCCGTTGAAATGGTTTTCAAGGATGCAAGGCCGTAGCTCCGCGTCTTCAAGGTGCGGGGTGAGATGTATTGGCAGCACCTGTTTTGTATCGTGCGGCAGGACTGTGGCAACTCTGGTCATGACGTTTCGAAGCTCACGTACATTGCCTTTCCACGGCAGACCCTCGATGAGGTCTATGGAGGCTGGCGATAGGTGTGGATAGGGCGGGTGAATGCCCATTTCAGCAAACGCCCGTCCAAGGAAGTGAAATGCGAGATACGCGATGTCCTCCACGCGCTGCCAGAGCGGGGGCAGGTGTATGCGCAGGATATTCAGGCGGTAGTACAGGTCTTCTCGAAACAGGCCGTCGGCAACCGCCTGTTTCAGGCCGATTCGTGTGGCGGCTATGACGCGCACATTTATAGGGACCGGGCGTTCGCCGCCCACGCGATATATGTGGCGTTCTTCAAGGACGCGCAGTAGGCGCACCTGCAGCAGGAGCGGCATGTCGCCTATTTCATCAAGGAACAGGGTGCCGTTGCTGGCCGCTTCGAATTTTCCTTTCCTCGTCTTCGCCGCCCCCGTAAATGCCCCTTTTTCGTGTCCGAATAGCTCACCCTCGATAAGTCCCTCAGGGATAGCCCCGCAGTTGACGGCCATAAACGGCCCGCCCGCCCGTTTGCTTAACACGTGAATCGCTCGCGCGACTATCTCCTTTCCCGTGCCGGTCTCACCGGAAATCAGCACTGTTTGATTCGACGCGGCAATCGCTGGCAGGTTCTCAAGTGCCTCTCGCATCGCCGGAGAGCGAAATAAAAAATATGGCCGCAGTTTATTTATCAGCGGGTCTGTCACTGTGAGGGCGGTGCTGCCGCCCTGGTGCTTCACAAGGCGCGCCCCGACCATTTGGATAAAACGTTGGGGGTCTATCTGCTTACCGATGTAGTCCTCCACGCCGGGGGTAAATATCTCAGAGCCATCTCCCTTTGAGCTGTCTGTGGCAAGATACACGACGGCCTTTTGGGCTAACGAATCTATCAGTTCCTGTGTCTTTGTATCGAATAGGGCGGCATCGGCAAGTACCACATCAATCGCCCTGTGGGCAACGAACCTCAGGGCGTCTTCAGGGACATCCACCCGAAACACCGCCCCACCACATCCCTTAAACGCCTCTTCAACGGCGGTAAAGGCATCAGGGCCGCCTCCGGCTATGAGTAAGGTAAGTCCGCTCAGCTCAGGGTGTGCCATCTCTTACAACACCGCGTCAACTGTCTCCACTGTTTTCACCGCACCTTTTAGCGCACCTTGCCGCATTCATTTATTTTCAGACATGCCCGAAAGAAATGGCCTGATAAGCTCAATAGGCAGCGGGAATATAATCGTCGAGTTTTTCTCCACCGCTATCTCAGACAGGGTTTGCAGATACCTTAACTGCAGGGCGGAGGGCACGGCAGAGAGTGTCCTGGCCGCTTCAGTGAGTTTTTCTGAGGCCTGCAACTCACCCTCGGCGTGGATAACCTTTGCCCGTCTTTCTCTTTCAGCCTCGGCCTGTTTTGCGATGGCCCTTTGCATCTCAACCGGCAAGTCAACGTTCTTTGTCTCAACAGCGGTAACTTTTATTCCCCACGGCTCGGTCTGGGCGTCTATTATGCGCTGAAGGTCAACGTTTATCTCATCTCTCTTTGACAATAAATCATCAAGGTGCCCCTGCCCAAGTACGCTTCTCAGTGTGGTCTGGGCTATCTGGCTTGTGGCGAAGTAATAATCCTCAATTTCAGTTACCGCCTTTATAGGGTCTATTACCTTGAAATACACAACGGCATTTACCTTGACCGATACGTTATCACGGGTTATTACGTCTTGTGACGGCACATCCATTGTTATTGTCCTCAGGCTGATTCTGACGAGCTTGTCAACTCCGGGCAGGATTATCACCAGTCCTGGCCCCTTGACGGGAATAACCCTTCCAAGCCTGAACACAACACCCCTTTCGTACTCGTTCAGGATTTTTATAGCGCTCCATAAGAAAAACACCACCAACATTAATATAAATAAACCCGATGACCCTGTTATCATAGCAATTGTCCTCCATAAACTGACTTGAATCAGATGTACAAGTATACCATCCATGTTTATAATTCAGGCGTTACCCTAAGCCTTAAGCCCGTTACCTCCACGACCCGGACATGCCTCCCCTTGTCAATTGGGAAGTCGCTCCCGCACTGCCACAGCGCCCCGTTTACCATGGCCATCCCACCGTCTTTGTCTATGGCTTGTACCGCCGTACCCACAGCGCCCACAAGGCCATCCACGCCGTTAATCGGTTTTCTCCTGTATGCCCGATACGAAAGCCCCACTATCACACTGAAAAACACCACGGTTACTATAACCGATATGGCGATTATATACAAGGACAGCCTGAAAAACGGCGACGACTCCTCAAACAGCATCAGCGCCCCCATGGTCATTGAAATTATCCCTCCTATTGTCAGCGCCCCGTGTGAGACAACCTTAAGCTCTAAGACGAACATCACAAGGGCAAGCAGGATAAGAAACAATCCCGCGTAATTCACTGGCAGCGTCTGAAATGCGTAAAACGATAGAATCAATGAAATCCCACCGGCTATGCCCGGAAACATTGCCCCCGGATTTGATAGCTCAAAAAACAGGCCATACATCCCTATCAACATCAGTATGTAGGCCACGTTAGGGTCTGAGAGCAGGCCTAAAATAGTCAGACGCCAGCCCATCTCGTCTCTTACCACCGCGGCCTTTGAGGTGTTGAGGACAATGGCCGTATTGTTGTCCATTTTTATCTGCTTGCCGTCTATTTTTTTCAGCAGGTCACCGAGGTCATCGGCAACCACATCTATGACGCCCTGCCTGAGGGCCTCCGCCGCCGTCAGGGAAACGCTTTTCCTTACGGCGTCCTCAGCCCATGCCGCGTTTCTTCTGCCTGCCCCGGCCCTCGCCTGTGCAATCGCTTTTATATAGGCAACGGCGTCGTTTTCAGCCTTTTCGGATGTGGTCTTATCCATCTTTCCAGCGATTGTCACCGGATGTGCCGCCCCAATGTTTGTGCCAGGCGCCATAGCCGCTATGTTGGCAGCCATTGTGATAAACACACCGGCGCTGGCCGCGCGCGCCCCCGACGGCGACACATAGACGACAACCGGCGTCTTGCTGCCGTTTATCTCCTTCACTATCTGTCTCATGGATGTGTCCAGCCCGCCCGGCGTATCCAGCTCAATTATCAGGGCGGCCGCGCCAGCCTTATTGGCCTTCTCTATTGATTTTGCGATATACTCCGAGGACACCGGGCCGATAGCGCCGCTTACCTTAATAACTGTGACTTCGTTGCCCGCGGCGCGGGCCGCGCCCATCAGCGCTGGCCAAAGACACAGTATGATGTATCCCACCGAAACTGCCAGTCTGCTCATGATGTTTAGTGTCACGTTTTGCCCTCTGCTCTGCTGTTTAATTATATATTATCTAAGTATATATTTTCTAAATATTTTTTAGTATCAGATTTACTTTTGCATGTGCGTGGGTGTGTTAATTATGAACACGCGGCGGCTGTGTGCGCTGTTGACATAAATATTTACAAAAAAAACTTTACTTAGTTTTATAAAAGTGGTATACTACCCAAGCGTTGCCTTCCATGTCTTACGGTAGCGGGGGCCGGGCGCAATATAAACTAAATAACAGCGGCCAATAAGGCCGGAAAACAACAGCGGCTGATAAGGCCGGAAAAACAACAGGAGGACTTAGATGAAAGTACTAAAGGGTTTGGCAGTACTGGTGTTGGTGTTGGCAAGTGTGTTGGTTATAAACACACATGCGCAGGCGGCTGCATATTGTTGGGTAGCCCAGGATGGTAACGCGGCTCAGATTCATTACCTCAGACTGTCGTTGGCGAATTATGGAAACGGACACTATTTGATGTCCGGCACAGACACAGTTTATAGCGCCACTACCTTCGCGGCGTTAAGTGTCTCAGAGGTTGGCGGGCCGTTGGCGGTAACGGGCAACAGCACAACCCAGGTGAACACAGTGGCCATATCTTTGACCAGTGTCGGCGGTGGGACGACTGATTTATCCGCAACACGTATTCAGATGTTGTTAGACGCGGGGTTAATGAGCGGGGTTTACTATCGTACGTTTACCGATTATGCCGCCACGAACACATCAGAGTCCAGGTATGACGGGGTAGCAACGCTTACAGTATGTTCATCATATTAGACTGAACTGAAAACCGTTTGTCCATAGGGCAGGCGAAGAAGAATAAACAGGAGGACATTTAATGAAAGCATTGAAGATAGTGTTGGCGGCCTTTGTTATTGTGGTAGGGTTAAGCGCGTCGGCGTTTGCGTACATAGTTGGGTCGGACTTATGTTGGAACATGGATGACGGCAAGTCCAATGAGGTGTATTTTTTAAGGGTTGGAGCGGTGATGTTCGACGGCGGGCACTATTCGTTATCGGGATCAAAGACCGTAATGACCCGTGCGGGTGCAACAACTTCGACACAGTTGGTTTCGGGCGATCTGGAATCTACAGGTTCGGGCTACATGATGTCACTAGGCGTAATGGGTCCGTTGGTACCAAATACAACCTCGTTGTTGGTTGAGGATGTGCACTTTATGTTGGATGCGACGTTTACCGGTTATTATTATAGGGTAAATTCGTCAGAGGCGAAATTTTCAGGGCTAGCGATGCCCGCCATATGTCCGTAGTTTTGTAGGGGATTATCTTCACCTGTAAGGGTGGAGAAAAAAAGATAAAGGTTTTTAAAACACGCAAAAAAGGAGGCCATTTGATGAAAGTAATAAGGGTATTGGCGGCAACTGTAGTGTTAATGTTATGTGTGTTGGCGGTGGGTATGGAAAGGAGTGAGGCGACGGAGTACTGCTGGCTGCTGACTGACAGCACAGCGAGCTCATATTCATATATGAAGCTGGGCCTGTCGTATGTCGGCGACAACGATTCGTCAAGCTCGTTAGGAAGGAATTACTGGGCGGCATCTGGAGTAAAGGCACAGGTTTACACCGTGTCTCCATTCGTGACGAACATGCAGCTTGTAGACGGAAGCTTTTCTCTGACGAGTACAACTAAATTTGAGGCCAAACTACACATAACCGGCATTGCGGGTTATTCTGACGCAGCGGTTGGTCCTCAGCTGAATGTGACCCTCATACACATGACCCTGAATCCGAACACATTCAAGGGCACGTATACGCGTGTGACCACAGTAACCACATCCTCAGGCGCAACTACCCAAAAGGATTTTGCGGGAGTGGCCAGTTTAGTAACTTGCCAATAAGTCACCTGTAATATATATTGAGGCCGGGTTTATCCCCGGCCTTTTTTTTGTGTGCCGAGGGCAAAAGGATTGTCCAGCCAAGGCGAACTTATTAGAAAAAATGTAGTAGAAATTTCATGTTCTGGATTCCCGCTTTCCAGAGTATTCTTTTCTTTGTCCATCATTCCAGACAAGCCGGAATGACGGACAGGGACAAGTATGACAATAAACCAAGCAACTAGAGCTTGCTTATGATGGAGAACAAATTTACCGTGGGCTGCTAGTGCGTCATGACGAACCCTCGTGAAAACACTGCCTACTGTAACGTTAGTCTTCCTTCATAAAATTAATCCATATGGGAAGGGCGGCGTGGGACCCCGACATATCATCGCCTATGGGGCGGTTGTTGTCCCTGCCGACCCACACGCCTACGGCCAGTCTATCATCGAATCCTATGAACCACGCGTCTTTGTACTCGTCCGTTGTGCCGGTCTTGCCATATACCGGCCTGTTCAGAGACTGTGCCGCAATCGAGGTGCCCTCGGTGACTACCGCGTTGAGTACGTCACGCATCTTTGCGACATTGGCCGGGTCTATGGCCTGTACCCCTTTAGGGGCGTTGTCTTCGACTTTTATATTATATCTGTCGGTTATTTTTTCGTAAACCATCGGGTCAAACCTCCTGCCGTTTGCAAAGGTCGTATATGCGTATGTCAATTCTATGAGCGTCATTTCGGAGACCCCTATGGCGGCGGGCAGGTGTGGATATATATTGCTCGTTACTCCAATTGAGCGGGCGGTTGCGATTACCTTGTCCATCCCAATCGCATTTGCCAGGGCCACAGTAGCCGCGTTCAAAGAGTGGGAAAGAGCTGTTCTCAGCGTTACCCTGCCGTAGAATCTCCTTGAATAGTTGTGCGGGGTCCACTGCTGCCCACCATCTTTCGATGAGTACGTCACCTCCGTGTCATCAACTGTACTGTCGGCGGAGTAGCCATTCTTAAAGGCTGTCAAGTAAACTATGGGCTTGAAGACTGACCCTGTCTGTCTCATCGCCTGGGTTGCCCTGTTAAACTGAGATTTTTGGAAGTTTGTTCCTCCAACCATTGCCCTGATAGCCCCTGTATTTAAATCTATGGCTATGAGGGCAGCCTCAACACCCGGCATCCCGGCCCTGGCCAGTGCCGCTGCCCCGTTTGCCACCGCTCGCTCAGCCTTTTTCTGCAACGTAAGATCAAGCGTAGTGTATATCCTAAGGCCGGCAGTGTAGAGCCTGTCGCCAAATTTTTGTTCCATAACATTGCGGATATATTCGACAAAATATGGGGCGGCGTATTTTTTTCTGCTGATATATTCAGGTACTGGCTCCTTTGCAGACGCCGCATAGACTTCCGCGTCTATAAATCCCCTGTCAAGCATTGACTTGAGGGCAAGATTTCGCCTGGCAAAGGCCTTCTGAGGGTTTTTAAACGGCGAATAATCTGTCGGTGCCTTAGGCAACGCCGCAAGCATAGCGGCGTCGGTTACGTTAAGCTCTTCGGTTCTCTTTCCAAAGTATGTCTGCGACGCGGCCTCTATCCCATAGGCGCGAGCGCCAAAATACGCCTGGTTCAGGTAAAACCCAAGTATCTCGTCTTTCTTATACCGGCCTTCTATCTGCATTGATATGGCAGCCTCTTTTATCTTTCTTGACAGGCTTTTCTCCGGCGTCAGAAACAGCATCTTGGCAAGCTGCTGCGTAATGGTGCTGCCACCCTGGACAGCGCCGCCCGCCCTGATATTATTTATAAAAGCCGCAATAGTCCTAAAGAAATCTATCCCGTGGTGTTCATAAAAATGCGCGTCCTCAACCGCTATAAAGGCATTTTTGACGTGTTTGGGTATCTTATAAAATGGCACAAACTTTCGTCTTTCTAAATAAAACTCGGCTAACTCTACCCCGTCGGAGGCATATAGGAAGGACGATTCAAAGGGGACATAACTCTCCAGAAGTTGTACCTTTGGCAGGTCAGACATGTTGTAAAAAATGAACCCCCCGGCTATCCCCACCACAACGGCCAATGCCATTGCAATCGCCATAATAATCTTCTTCGTGAACACTATATAGGGATTGTCACGGGTTCCCTCAAACAGGCTGCATAATAATAAGAAATACGTCTTAATCTTCAGGAATGCCCTATTTTTTATAAAATAAATCTCCCTGATTTTAAGAGTAACCTCGTCGGGGTTGATGGGGTCGGAGAAGCAGCACTCTTTTTTTATGCCCGCGGCTATAAACGACGGGATCTCGGCGGGGTCGGCAAATAAGATGAGCTCAGCATCTTGAAATCTGCTGTGGAAGGCGCTTATTATCTTGAATTGCCGCGATTGATAATGCTTGGTATCAAAGACAATGATAGGCGGCCTGCGCCGCCTTACCGCATACTCAAGTTCAAGGCTGTTGTCAAAGAGCTTTGCCTTGAACCCGCTGTTTTCAATTATCTTTAGTAATAAGCTGCCCCGCGTCTTATCCACTGAAAAGACCAGTATGGGAACGGCCATTCAGGCACTATTTCTCTTCGGCAATGGCCAGTTGCAGGGCACCCTTTGCCGTAGTGTTAAGTGGGTCCTCAGCCATTCGCACCGATGAGAACTGCAAAGGTAAACGGTTTGCCTTCAGCAGTTTTTCAAACTTCTCCCGCACACCAGCAGGCATGGCAGTGCCGCCGCTTAGGACAACCGATATGGGTTTCGATAGCCTCGGTACACTCTCCGAGGTCGTTATAACGCGCTGAATGCTCAGAATCAGGCTTTCAAGGAGGTCTTCATAATATATAGACAATGAGGTCTCAACTTTGTTTTTAGGTTCTTTCAGGAGATTAAGCTCTTTTTCTTTAATGAGTTTAATCCTCGTTGCCGATTCACCGACAGCCGCCCCCACCATTGTGTCAACATAATCGCCACCCTTTTGAATACTATAAGAAAACACAGGGACGGACAGATATGAAAAACACACATTGCACATCCCTCCACCCATGCTTATCCCAATGCCGGTGTAACTCTCGTCGGCAAGTTCAGACATAATGACGGCAAATCCCTCATTTATCGCTATGGCCGTGTATCCCATGTCCTGTAGGGTGCGCTTTAAGATGGTATCATGGTGAAGTACGGATATCTTGGTGTCTATGGGGTCGCCTGGGATGCTGTAACAGACAAGTTCGCCCTGATTTTTGGGCGGCGGGACAAGCGTCTTGATTATAGACTGAATAACATTTAACGCCTCATCCTCTTTGGCGCTTAACAAGCCGCTCTCTACCGGCCTTCTGGTGTCGGTATTAAATGTGTTGGCAAATGTATCGGCCGCGTTGCCGATTATATAAAAACTCCCGTTTTGCGAAAAATACAGGACATCGTTTTTGAGCAGCGTCATACCGGTTATCTTGGACGCGGGGACTGTAAAAAACGCGTTTAATTGCTTAGTTATCTGAATGTTTGCCCCCCTTGCGCGGGCGGAAACGATGTTAGTTGTACCAATATCAAGACCTATCGGCCCGCCGAAGTTTTCAATCTCTTTAGGGCGCTCAGGGTTATTCCCGCCTTTTTGATTTGCAGCCGCCTTTGCGTCCTCGTTCTTATCACTCATGCTATTGCCTCCCAACTGTCGTTTTATTTCAGCACTATCATCATGCCGGATACCACCGCGCACTGCTCCAAACCGCGGGGCTATAGCCGGTAATAACTATAAACACTTGGGTAGTGTAACAAAATATATACACTGTTGTCAAGCCAATTTTATAGCAAAGCAGAGACGTCCCGGTGAGTTACTAATCACGGCTCATATTTAATATTGTCAGGGGGGCAGTCCGATTTTTGAGCCTACCAGAGTACAAACTCGTCCTTGCCAACTCCACATATGGAGCAGCGCCAATCCGACGGCAGGGCATCAAAGGGCACTCCCTTGGGAATACCCGTTGACGCGTCTCCCAACGCCGGGTCGTAGACATATCCACATCCCCGGCACATGTATTTCTCAGTCGTGGTCATATAACACGCAGCCGCCACAGAGGCGATACGCCCGACGGCCCCCTATTGATTTGTCTTTATTTTCGCGACTAATTCCTTTACGGGAATATTGTTGTCAACGATATCCATGTTCTTTTCACACGTGAAGCCGTTCTTTGAGGCAATACCGTTTTTAACGGTATATTTTCCCTGAGCCTCGCCCTCAATTACAAACACTGTACCGTTAAGTTTGCTCTGCCCCGTCTTGAGAAACAGGATTATCTCCTCTCCCTTAGTCAGAGAGACCGCGTCAGTTAATTTTAGTTCAAGATCGCCTACCTTACCGCCCTCATACTCGACGATTATATCCTTTTTGTCAATGCTTCCCACCAAAACCTCGCTCACTTTCACTGTTGCCCTTGTGACAACCGTTCCCTTGCTCCAGTGGCAGCTCGCCTTCTCTACCTTGCCAGCAATGATGACCTCTGAGGATTTTACCAATTCGTCGGTACTGATTCCCGACACTGCAAACACCTTTTGAGTCAACATCAACGACAGACATACGAGGCACAAAAACATCAGTCCCATCTGTTTTACAAACCCCTTCATCTTTGTCCTACCTGTTACCATAGTTACACCCTCTCTATACTAAAATATTTTTAATCCTCACGAATGGATTAAATCTACTACCTAGTCGGATGATATGATATTATTATTTAGTCTGTCAATGTTTATTATTTTCAGGGGGGCGGTACATGCCGAACAGAGTTAACCGCGCAGGCGGTTTAAGATATTTATTTGGCGTGTCTATTGCCTAAAAGCAGGGAATAATTTTATCATAACCCCAGCAGTTAATTCGTTTTGAAAGTGAGGGCTTAGATTGCATTACTTCGATTACAACAACGGTGTGCTCCATGCCGAGGATGTTTCAGTGGAAACCCTTGTCGAGACGTATGGCACGCCTCTATACGTTTACAGCTATAAGACACTGCTGCGGCATTTTAAGTCCTATGACGAATCTTTTAAGGACTTCCCGCACATCATTTGTTACGCGCTGAAGGCCAACTCTAACGCCGCTATTTTGAGGACGTTCGCGGCGGAAGGCGGCGGGGCGGACATTGTCTCAGGCGGTGAGCTTTTCAGGGCGTTGCGGGCTGGTATCCCGCCAGAGAAGATCGTCTACGCCGGCGTCGGTAAGAAAGAAGACGAAATAATCAGCGCACTGAGTGAAAACATCCTGATGTTCAACGTGGAATCGGAACAGGAACTGATGGCCATTGACAAGGCAGCCGCAAAGCTTGGCAAATCGGCCCCTATAGCCCTGCGCATAAACCCTGGAGTTGACCCTGCCACTCACGCTAAAATTACAACGGGTAACAAGAAAAATAAGTTCGGGATACCCTTTGAGGGTGCCCTTGAGTTTTACAAACTCGCCCATAAACTCAAACACGTTAAGATTGTCGGTATTCACGAGCATATCGGCTCTCAGATTATCAGTCTGCAGCCGTTTCTCGTTGCGCTTCAGCGCTTGGTATCACTCATAGGGCAACTGAAGGCCGAGGGAATAGAAATAAAATACCTCGACATCGGCGGTGGGCTTGGAATCCAATATCTTGATGAAATCCCGCCCCACCCCTCCGAGCTGGCCGAGAAGATTAAACCCATTTTTCAGGGCATGAACCTGACAATCGTCATGGAGCCGGGCAGGACACTCGTAGGCAACGCCGGTATGCTCATAACAAAAGTCCTGTATACCAAAAAAGGGCACGACAGGGACTTTATAATTGTGGATGCCGGAATGAATGACATGATAAGGCCGGCCATGTATGACGCCTATCACCACATCATGCCCGTACTTAAAAAGAAAAGGAAAGACGTGTTTGCCGACATCGTCGGCCCAATCTGCGAATCAGGCGATTTCCTTGGAAAGGACAGAGAGCTGCCTGCCATCTTGCAGGGGGAATATGCCGCCGTGATGAGCGCCGGTGCCTACGGCTACTCAATGAGTTCCAACTACAACAGCAGGCCAAGGGCGGTGGAGGTGCTGGTAAATGGTACCGAACACTTCCTGATTCGCAAAAGAGAGACATACGAAGACCTCATAAGAGGCGAGCTTGTCCCTGAGTTTATAAAATGAAGATTGATTTCACAAAGATGCACGGCATAGGCAATGATTTTCTTATCGTTGACTGTATAGCCGACAATAGGCTAGCTGATATTTCCCATGAAACATGGGGCAGCGCTGCTATAAAACTCTGTAACCGCCGCTATGGGATTGGAGCAGACCAGTTGCTCCTTCTTCTGCCATCGAAGACGGCCGACATTGGTATGAGGATTTTCAATTCCGACGGCTCTGAGGTGCAGATGTGTGGAAACGGTATCCGGTGTCTTGCCATGTATGCCTGGGACAAGGGCATAGCAAGGGGGCTAATGATAGACGTGGAGACCCCCGCTGGAAACAAGACTATCAATAAAATAAACGATATGGTTCGTGTGAACATGGGAGAGCCGCGGCTTTCGGGAAGGGAAATCCCTGTCAATGCCGACGGGCAGATAATGGATTATCCTATTGAGATAGGAGAGAAAAAGATTAAAGTTACATGTGTGTCCATGGGCAATCCACACGCCGTTGTCTTTGTGTTCGATGTGGACAGCTATCCCGTTGGCGCGTATGGCCCAAGGCTTGAGACAAATCAGTTTTTCCCCGGCAGGACAAACGTGGAGTTCGTTGAGATACTAAACCGCTGGGAGATAAAGATGCGCGTGTGGGAGCGTGGAGTTGGTGAGACGCTTGCCTGTGGGACAGGGGCGTGCGCCGCGGTGGTTGCCGCGCACATGAAGGGATTTGTTGATACTCATGTGACGGCTCACCTAAGAGGCGGCGACCTTGAGATAGAACTTGCCCCTGACGGCAATGTTTATATGACAGGCCCGGCTGCATACGTGTTTACCGGCACTGTCGAAATATAGCATATATTAGGAGGAATATCAATGTTCAAAGGCTCAATGGTGGCCATAGTAACACCCTTTAATAACGGACGTTTTGACGAGAAGACCTACTCCGAGCTGATAGAGTGGCATATCGAATCCGGGACAAGCGCTATAATCCCGTGCGGCACTACGGGTGAGTCAGCCACGCTGGAATATGACGAACACTACAGGGTCATCGAAACCGCGATAAAGACCGTAAACGGCAGGGTCCCGGTAATAGCCGGCACGGGCGCAAACTCCACAGAAGAGACGATAAAGATGACCAAAGAGGCAAAAAAACTTGGAGCAGACGCGTCGCTTCTTGTCTGCCCGTACTATAATAAACCCACGCAGGAGGGCGTATATCGCCATTACAAGGCGGTTGCGGAGGCCGTAGATATACCTATTGTGCTTTATAACGTGCCGGGGCGAACGGCGCTGAATATACTGCCATCAACGGTTGCCCGCCTTGCGGCAATTGAATCAATCGTCGCGATAAAAGAGGCCACAGGCGATATGAAACAAACCAGCGAGATAATAAGACTCTGCGGCGATGAGATAACGGTACTCTCAGGGGACGACTTCACTACATTTCCACAGATGATGCTTGGCGGCAAAGGGGCTATCTCTGTAACGGCAAACGTGATGCCGAGGGAATCTGCCCGGATGTGCGCACTTATTGAACAGGGAAATATAGACGAGGCCAGAAGGCTCCACTATTATCTTGACCCGTTAAACGCGGCGATGTTCATAGAGACCAATCCTATACCTGTGAAGACCGCCCTTGCGATGATGGGCAAGGTGAAAGAGGAGTTTCGTCTGCCGCTTTGTGAGATGTCGGTCTCAAATAAAGACAAACTCAAAGACGTACTGCGCTCATACAAGTTGATATAGGGGGTGACGTCGGCGGCCTCGGTTGCCGGCGCTATTTATTGCATAACGGGGGAATTTTTTTTGGGAGCTTCAGAATATGGCGAATTTATCTACCGTTGACAAAAGAGTATTAGAGGATATTTTCAAGATGGGTACAGGACGTGTTCTTAATTTCACTAATCAATCAATGGGTGATTTTTTTATTGACGATGTTAATGTTGATATTTATGCCGAAAAATATGAATATTCAACCAATTCAAAAGCAAATCGGATGAAAGGCTTTTGGCGAGTAGCAGATGATTCGTTGGTTGGTAAATCGATTATGCAACTTATTGGGTATATTGAACATCAAATTTCGGTTGGTGCTTTGCAACGATATAAATTTCCTCAAGATCTTATTGATGAAGGCAAAGAAATAGCCAATCGCTTGCTTGGCAAGCAGCCGGTAAAAGAACCTGTAATAGAAGATGAATCACTGAAAAAAAGTTTGAAAAAATATCGATTAACTCATTAAAATTAGATGGACCAATAACAAGCATACTTGAGCAAATATTGAGTGATATAGAAAAGTGTCTTGATGCGAAAGCAGTATTGGGAACTATTATCCTTTGCGGGAGTATGCTTGAAGGCATACTATATGGCGTTATATCAAAATATCCAGAAGAAGAAAGGGTAAAAGCAAGTCCAAAAGACAAAAGCGGTAAAATTAAAGATTTTAATGATTGGAAACTAAATGATTTTATTGAAGTCGCAAGAAAGATAGGTTTTATAGATGAAGATGTTAAACAATTTAGTCATACTCTACGCACTTTCAGAAATTATATACATCCTGAAAAGCAAGCAAGAGAGCAACCTAATCCAACAGAAGACACTGTTGAATTGTTTTTAAAAGTTCTTAAAATGGCAATTTCTCAAATATCTAAAAGAGTTTAATTATGCAATACGGTGCATGTTGAGCAGAATAATGAAAGTGGGGCAGGCTCAACACTGTCATCTTTTACCTTTTCATGTGTCCGTTCTGTTATTATATTAAGAAGGAGGGTGCTGGATGCTTTTTTATGTCAAATTAGAACGTGCTGAAGATGGATGGATAGTAGCGGAGGTACCCGCATTGCCCGGCTGTGTATCTCAGGGTAAAACCGAGGAAGAGGCCATAGAACATATCAAAGAAGCTATCACCGCGTGGATTTGGGCTGAAAACCAAAAATCACAATCTGCCACACCTAACAGTAAGGATTATAAAGAAATAGTAGTTGCGGTATAGCCTCTTATGAGCAAATTAGCCAATATATCAGGCAAAGATACCGTTAAAACCTTCAAAAAGTTTGGCTGGCAGATAGTTGGACAAGTAGGCAGCCATGTTGTTATGACAAAAGAAGGGGTTAGAGTTAATTTATCTATTCCACAGCATAAAGAGCTGTCAATTGGCACACTCCGTGCCTTAATTCGTAATGCCGGTTTAACTATAGAGGATTTTTTGCAAATACTGTGATCTGAACCATACCAATAAAGCAACCTGTCCCCTTATCGCTTTTACAGGAACCCATGCCGCAACTTTGGGCACACTCTTTCCTAAATCAAGCGTGAACTTTGGAGGCAATCAGCCGGGGTTCAAGATTGAGGGTTTGTTTCAGGGCAAGATTAACGGGGTTTTCAGAAGTACGCTGTTTTGCGCCGAACGCAGCGTGTTCTCTAAAAGCGTGGCTATTGTTACCGGGCCTACCCCGCCCGGCACGGGGGTAATGAACGAGGCTTTGGGGGCAACACTCCCGAAATCCACATCACCGGCGAATGAGCCGTCAGGCATTATGTTGATGCCTATATCTACTACCACGGCGCCATCCTTTATCATATCGCCTTTAATCAGGCCGGCAACACCAGTTGCCGAGCAGACGATGTCGGCATTTCTTACGTGCGCCGATAGGTCGCCAGACGACTTGTGGCAGATGGTCACAGTTGCCTCCTTGGCAAGGAGCATCAGGGCTAGTGGCTTGCCAACCGCAAGGCTCTTCCCGATTACGACGGCGTTGCTCCCCTTTATCTTAACCCCATAGTACTCTAATAAGCGTATAACCCCAAACGGCGTACACGGCAGAAACCCATGAGGGGCACAGGCAGAGGCAAGACTCGCCCCGTCAGCGGACGCAACGCCGTCTTTGCCGAATATCTGAAACATAGATTCCTCAGCCGCAAACATCCCTACGGAGATAGAGCCAAGTCCATCAACATCCTTTTCCGGCAAAATGGCGTTCACTACCCTTCGTGGATTGATTCGGCGTGCTATGGGGAACAGGACAAGCAACCCGTTGATTCGTTCGTCCGCGTTTACCTTGTTGATAGTATTTATGATCTCGTTTAATGAGGCCGTTTCGGGGAGTCTGTATTCATATGTCATTATCCCTACGGTCTTGCTCACGGAGACGGTTGTCCTTAAATACTGCTCGTCTGAGGCAGTGCCCCCAACTTGCATCAGGGCCAGCCCAACCTCTATACCCATCAGGCCGAGACTTTCGACGCGCTTTTTGACACCTGCCTTTATATCGGCGGCCAGCATCTTTCCTGACATTAAATTACTCACGATACGCCCTCAACCCCACTTCAACCCAACGACAACCCTTACGTGCGCCGCCGCGTTTAATCGTTAAAAAAATTGTCGCGCAGCTCACTGGCAATTGTAGAGGCCGGTCCGTGTCCAGGTAAGACCTTTGTATCGGGGGGCAGGGCCATCAGCCTCTTAAACGAGGTCTTCAGTGCCGACATACTTCCGCCTGGCAGGTCAGTCCTGCCAACAGAACCAGCAAACAGCGTATCTCCGGTAATCACAATTCCACTGCCGAACAAACACATACCCCCCGGCGTGTGTCCCGGCGTATGCAAGACTTTAAAGCTGGCACCACCGACGGCAACCTCAGCCCCCTCTGTAAGAAATACATCCGGCGTCGGCATGGTATCAATCTGAAAACCCCAAACGGCGGCCATGTTTTTGGCCATTTTATAAACGGCAAGCTCATCCTTGTGCATTTGCAGCGAGGCCTTTGACGCCTCTTTCAGCTCAGGAAGCGCGCCTATGTGGTCAAAATGCGTGTGAGTACACACTATTTTGACCAGCACAAGGCCCTTTTCGGCGATATAGCCAAGTATTCTGTCCGGCTCATCCCCAGGATCTACTACCATTGCCTCTTTCGTCACGCCATCACTTACGATGTAACAGTTGACTTCAAGCTGCCCAACCGTAATTTGCCCTATTGCAATACCCATTCAAACTCTCCAGTTGCCAGCCTAGTCTTCATAAAAGACGCTATCGTTCTAAAAGAACATTTTCTGGTTTATCAGCACACCCAAAGACAGCAAAAAGGCGTATATACACAGCGATTCGATCATTGCAAGGCCGACTATCAGCGTCGTGGTAATCTTGCCTGAGGCGCCGGGATTCCTGGCAACACCCTCACATGCCTTGCTTAGTCCGAGACCCTGGCCAATGCCCGTCCCCAGAGCGGCTATGGCGATGCCTATAAGGGCACCTAGCGCCACCATCGCCTTCGTGCCTGAGTCCTGTGCCGTGGCTGCCTCACCCGCGTACACAACGGCCGCAGGGGCAGATACGACGAGCAGTGTCAAGGCCAACATAAATACTGATTTCTTCATAACGGTCTATCCTCCTTGGTATTGAGATATTTTAGTGTGCCTCTTCAACGGCACCCGACAGATACAGCGTTGTTAAGAGTACAAAGACAAAGGCCTGCACTACGCTTACCAACACCCCGAGTCCTAAAAATATAACCGGCAAAACCGCCGGTGCCAAAGACAGCAGCACCGTCAGGATTATGTGCTTGGACAGCATGTTTCCGAACAACCTGACCGACAGGGTAATCGGCCTCGCCAAATGTCCTATTAACTCTATAAAAAACATCATAATCATCAATGGAAGCGCAATTACTGAGCGTATCGGGCCGACAAACTGCTTAATATAGGCGAACTTGTGTACACGCAGGCCAAAGTAGTGCGTGGCAAAAAACACCGGCACCGCGCACGAAGCCGTAACATTTATATTTGACGTAGGGGCATCAAACCCGGGGATAAGCCCGAACAGGTTACATACGAGGATGTACAGGCTGAGTGTGCCGATAAGCGGGAACATGGAATCCACCCAGTGGTGGTTTATGTTTTCGCCGCAAAAACCATATATACCCTCGACAACAGACTCGACGACGTTTTGCAGGCCGCGGGGGATTAACTTCAAAGACGACCTTACAATCAGGGCCGCACCTATAAGGAGCGCCATAGCGAGCCACGAGTATGTTACAAACTCCGGTACGCCCGGTATATGCACCAACGCATGTGACGATTCCACTATTACCTCCTGAAAAATGAATCTATATTACTAATCGGCACACCTAAATGTCAAGGGCTAAGTAGTTTATTTTTTTCCCGCTGAAAAAAAGCGTTCGGCCAACTTCACACAACACCCCTCTGATATATTATAATACGTTGTGGGAGCGATTCTATGAGATTGGCAATAAACGCGTCGTACTTGGGCGCAAAGACCGCCGCACTGGAGATTTTTACGAGGGAAGTCGTCCAGTGGCTTTGCCGTATTGACGAGAATGCGATTGTTTTTTCCCCCACCGTTATCCCCGGCGTCAGTGAATCGAATCTCGTGCTTACGTCTGAGGCAACCGGCGCTCCGGCTGTTAGTTATTTCAGTAATTTAATGTTCAACAATACGATCTTGCCGTATCAGCTGGCCCTGCACAGGGCTGATGTGTTGTTCTGCCCCGCTACGGAGTTTCCCTTTGTGGACGTATTGCCGATGTCAGTTATGATTCACGACTTAGACCCCCTGTTTTATCCTGAGCGCTTTGGTCTGAGGGGTGAGTATTTTAAAACCGCCCTTGCACATCTCCACAGGCGGGACATCAGGGCGCTCGTTGTGTCGAATTTTCTCCGGGAGCAGCTTTTAAATAATACCGGCACGTATATGGCAAATATTGATATAATCGGCCACGGCTTCGATTCCCAGGCATTCAGAGTGGCCAAGTCCGATATGAGATATGATTTATTGTCTGAGTTTGCGGAGCATCTTGGGATTTCTCTGCCATATATTCTTTTTTGCGCAGAGCCGAACACCCCTGCAATGTGCGACACGGTTATAGCCGCCTTCAACGATATCAGATCGCGTATCAGGCATTCGCTGCTGATAGTTGGGCTGGACAGAGAGCCGACGCATGATATCCAATACCTCGACAGCGTTGACATTGTGGATATGCCGCCCTTGCTTTCATGCGCGGACTTGCTCATAGAGTCGTCCACGGTCGGCAATATACTGGAGGCCATGGCCTCTGGCACACCGGCCATAGTCTCAAACACGGGGGCGCTGCCAGAGTTTGTCTGCGACCCCGCGGTGCTGTTTAACCCCTCGGACTCAATCTCGCTAAGCCGAGCCATCCTTTCGGCAATAGAAGATAAGACTCTGAGACGGGAGATGATTGACAAGGGTCTTAAGTACGTAAACAGGTTTTCATGGGAAAAGGCCGCTGAGGACATTTATGCCTCCTGTACGACGGCATATAAGGCCTCTTATGACAGAAGACAAAAAGCCAATTAATACGGAGGTAATCATGGATATTATCGAATACGTAAAAAACAAGGCGCATGAGGCGCGCGAGGGCGCGAGGGCGATAGCGGTGGCCGAGACAAAACGCAAAAACAATATATTGGCCAACATGGCCGGTGGCCTACGCGCGGACAGAGACTATCTCATAAGAGAAAATCAAAAGGATGTCACCGCGGCCAGAGAGAAAGGCCTCAGTGAGGCGATGATAGACAGGCTGACACTCAATGAAAAAAGAATAGACGAGATGGCTGACGGCCTCATAGAGGTCTCACAGATGGCAGACCCTGTGGGCGAAATATCTAATATGCGCAAGAGGCCCAATGAGATGCTCGTCGGCAAGATGAGAGTGCCAATAGGGGTGATAAGCATGATTTATGAGTCTCGCCCCAACGTTACCGCCGACGCCGCCGGACTGTGTATTAAGGCCGGTAACGCGGTAATCCTCAGAGGCGGCTCAGAGGCTATAAATTCTAACAAGGCAATCGTGTCCATTTTGCGCAAAGCGCTATATGCCGAGGGCCTACCCGAGGGTGTGGTAACATTCATTGATAACACGCAAAGGGAAGTCGTCATGGAGATGTTGAAGCTTGAGGGCCTCATAGACTTAGTAATCCCAAGAGGGGGCGAGGGCCTCATTCGCGCGGTTACAGAAAACTCCCGAATCCCTGTGCTTAAACACTACAAAGGGGTCTGCCACGTGTTTGTGGACAGGGATTGCGACCAGGGCATGGCCATGGAGATATGCTTTAATTCTAAGGTGCAGCGCCCCGGCACATGTAACGCCATGGAGACAATGCTTGTGGACGCGGTGATAGCGAAGGAGTTTCTGCCCCCGATGATAAAGCGTTTCGTAGAAGCTGACGTACGCGTCTTAGGCTGCCCTCTAACACTGGAGAGATGTCCAGAGCAAGCCGCTCCTGTCACAGAAGAGGATTATTACCGCGAGTACCTCGCGCTCAAATTAAACGTCAGGGTTGTAATCGGCCTTGACGAGGCCATCGCCCATATAACAAAGTATGGCTCGTCGCATACTGAGACAATCGTCACAAATAACCATCAGCGTGCGATGAGATTTTTACGCGAGGTTGATTCCTCGGCGGTGTTAGTAAATGCCTCAACCCGCCTAAACGATGGCGGACAGTTTGGGCTTGGCGCCGAAATCGGAATCTCCACAGACAAAATCCACGCCAGAGGCCCGATGGGGCTGCAGGAGCTGACCACGGAGAAATTTATCGTCTTCGGCAATGGCCAGTTGAGGATGTAGGAAGCGTGTGAAGAGTACGAGGGGGGTTGCCCCCCTTCGTCTTTAATCCTTAAAGCTATTCAGCATCATTTCCAGGCGACGCCGGTGTAGACCCATGAGCCGTTATAATAGACATAAATATAGCCGTTCCAACCGGCTAAAATACCAGCGTTGCTGTACCACTGGATGTAATATGTGCCGCTTGGACTGGCATAGGCCGTTACGTTGCCTGCCTGAGTTCCGAAGAACGAGCCGTTTTGACTGTAGATGGCGTTTATGATAGTGCTGGCCTTCTGAAAATCGTCAAGCGTATCAGGCCTCCACTTAATTCCTGTGTTATACCATGTTTGAGAATAGTAGTAGTATATGTACCCGTCAGACCATGCCAGCAGGGCAGTGCCGCTTGTGTACCACTGGACGTAATTTGTGCCATAGGTATCAGTGCCTGTTGTAACGCTTCCAAGCGGAGTTCCAAAAAATGAGCTCATCTTTGAATAGACACCGCTGATGGCGGCCGAGGCGGCGGCGTATGTGAGATTGGCGTTGGTATCGAAAGTTGCCGTGGCAGTCAAATTGTCCGATGACACCAGCACAGTGCATTGCTCGACAATGGACGAAGTACAGCCTGTCCAGCTCTTAAAACCATAGCCCGGATTAGGCACCGCCAAAAGTATTACGGTAGTATTGTCGGTAAATGAGGCCGTACACGCGGAGCCGCAGTATATCCCTACCGGATTGCTTGTTACCGTGCCATTTCCGGTATTGTTGACAGCAAATATATGGCTGTTATAAAACACGGCCGAAATAGACTTATTTGACGACATCAATACGGTGCATTGCGTGCCATTTACTGAGTCACATCCGCTCCAGCTCTTAAACCCGTAGCGTGGGTCAGCGGTGGCAGTCAGGGTTACCGTAGTGTTGTCAGCAAATGTGGATTTACACGAGGCCCCCTGGGTGCCGCAGTTTATACCTGTGGGGCTGCTTGTTACGGTGCCATTGCCGGTTGAGGTTACAGTCATTGTATGGTCAGTGAGGGGTACGCCAAAGACTGAGGTAACATTCTTTGTCGCCGCCATCACAACGGTACACTGCGCTCCGCTTGAGGAATCACAACCAGTCCAGCCTGAAAAACTGTTGCCGGGATTGGGTAGCGCGGTCAGGGTTACGAACTGCGGGCATAGATAAGTGGCCGTGCCGGTGTTGCCTGCCCAGGTGATAGGGCCGGATGATGAGGCTACCGTGCCATTGCCTGTGCCGGTTTTTGTAACGCTTATGTTATATTTGGGACGAGTCGCAGTGTAGATATATCCCCCGAAAACCGTGGCTGAAATTTTATCTCCACCCGCCGCTACCGCCGATGATGTCCACAATCTGCTGCCGGCCCCGGTTTCCTGCGTCCAGTTGTCCCCTGAATTCCATGACGTATAAATATACCCATCGGTGGAAAAACTAGTGGCGGCGAGATTAAATCCATCAGGGCCGGACGATATGGACGTCCAGTTCAGGCTGCCCGGGCCAGTTTGCTGTGTCCATGAGACGCCGGAGTCTATTGATGTATAAATATATCCCCCATAACCCTCTACCGCGGCGAGTTTTACGCCATCCCACGACGACGCGATGCTCCACCAGAATTTCTGTCCGGCGGAGGTTTGCGCTGTCCATGTGGTGCCGTTGTCAGAGGATGTATAAGCGTCTCCGTTTGAAGGTCCGGCAACGACCGCCGTCGCATCGTCCGATGTGGCCACGGCGTACCAATAGGCACCGCCGATGTTGCCGCAGGCGCTTGGGCTGCAGGCCGTAGAGTGCGCAACCCATGTGGCACCGCCGTCCTGCGATTTATAAATATTAGAACTACCGGAGTAGTCAGCGGCAAAGAGGATGCTTCCATCGGCGTTGGACGCCACCGCCATCCAGTCCTGGCTTTTAGCCGCCGTCCGCGCCGTCCATGTGACGCCATAATCCGACGATGTATAAATATATCCATTCGGGGTATTGTCCGCGGCGGCAAGGTGGCTTCCATCGGTTGACGACGTTATTGAGTACCACGCCCTCTGTCCCGATTTCGTTTGCTGTACCCATGTGGTACCGTTGTCACTTGATGTATAAATATATCCATTATATTCTGCCGCGGCAAGGTGTACTCCGTCCCTGGATGACGCTATCTTCCACCAGTATCTCTGGCCGGAGTTCGTCTGCTCTGTCCATGTATAGCCACAGTTATAAGAAACAGCGGCGCCCCACGCGTACCCGGCCATAGACAGAATTATCGCCGCCAACAAGACGCGCAACAGCGGCTGCCGCACGGCTGGCGAAAAAACCCTTCGTTTTATCATCTCATTAATCGCTTTGACAATGTTTTGCGGCGTTGGCATATTTGCCCCTCCTGTGTAGTTTACTCATCTCCGTATCCTTATCGGCCTTGACCCTGTCATAATTTAATATTAACATACGCCCTGGCATATTTTCCACTGATTTAAACCATCACTTTCTATTGGCTGGGGGAACGATTTCTGTTTAAAGAAAAAAATTGGCGGCGGCATTAAAGTATATTCTTTACACGTACGATAATACTATGGTAACATCAAGCTGTGAAGTGTATATTATTTAATAAGCGGAGGGCTTTGAAGATGCAAAAATTCATGGGTATATGTGTTGTCGTCCTGTCTTTATGTTTGCTGGCCTCGCACCAGGTGGAGGCCGCGGATTTCAATGTAAACTCAGGCGTTGAGCAGCCGCACACATCTCCGCTGGCAGGTGGCACAGCGCGAGTTGCCGACAATGCCACGGTTGACCCTAACTACACAGCGGCTTCTACCGCCATTACCGCTATAATGACAAAGTATGCCGCGTTTTTAGGCAACCCAGCCGGTGGTATCCAGACAAACACATACGGTTTGGGTGGAAACTATTATACCCAATGGTTTGACAACGGGATGGCCCTGATGGCATGGGTGGACGGCTATCTGTATTTGTATTATAACGGCGCGTGGCAATCTCTTAAGACGGTTTGGAGTGCCTCAATTGCCAATGTTTATTTGGTATTCAATACGCTCGTGTATCAGTACAGTTCGTTTTTTGGCACTCCGGCCGGCGGTATGATTCACGGGACAGTGAACGGCCAGGATTATTTCGCCATGTACTTTGCAAATGGTATCGTTTTGTTCGCCGCCCCTGACGGCTACATGTATTACTATCTCGGCGGCACATGGAAGTCTATAGGGATGACATGGACAACATCATCATAAGGGGATAAATTCCTGAGTTGGCCGACCTTTGTGAGTCAGCCAGCCTTTGTCTGAGTTGTCCGGCCTGGAGAGCTTACCTCAGCGCCCTTGCGGCGATGTCCTTTCTGTAGTGCATATCGTCAAAGTGGATTTTGGCGGCGGCCCTGTAGGCGTTGTCTTTTGCCGCGGCGATGTCTTCGCCAAGGGCGGCAACAGTAAGCACCCTTCCAGATGCGGTGACAAGGGCGTCGTTATCGAAGGCCGTCCCGCTGTGAAAGACGAAAACCTCATCAGACGGCGTAATCGCCTCAAGTCCGGTAATCTCCTTCCCGCGCTGGAAGGCTCCTGGATAGCCGCCCGCGGCGATAACCACGGCAACGGCAGCCTCCGGTTTCCACTGAATCGCGGTAGCGTCAAGCGTTCCGTCGTGAACAGAAAGACAGATGTCAACGATGTCGGAGTCCAGCCTCATAAGGAGGGCCTGCGCCTCAGGGTCTCCCAAGCGGCAGTTATACTCAAGCACATAGGGCCTGCCCTCATTTATCATCAACCCCGCGTAGAGGACGCCCTTATATTTAATGCCGTCTTTGGCAAGCAGCGATATGGTCGGACGCATGATAGTCTCCATAATGGTGTCTTGCAGCGCGCTGTCCACTAAAGGGGCCGGGCTGTAGGCGCCCATCCCGCCGGTGTTTGGCCCTTTATCGTAGTCATAGACCCGTTTGTGGTCTTGAGATGTGGGAATGGGGACGATGGTTTTCCCGTCGGTGACGACCATAAAAGACACCTCCTCGCCGCTAAGACACTCTTCGATGATAACTCTGTTGCCGGCGTCACCGAATGCGCGGTCTATCATAATCAATCTCAAGGCACCCTCTGCCTCCTCGTATGTCGAGGCGACTATAACACCCTTGCCAGCGGCGAGGCCGTCCGCCTTGATGACTATAGGGGCGCCCATTAAGCGGATATAATCCTCCGCTTCCGGATATGACGAAAACACCTTATACCTGGAGGTTGGAAGTCCATGTCTTCGCATAAAATCCTTGGCAAAAACCTTGCTGGTCTCAAGGGCGGCGGCCTTTTGGTTCGGCCCGAATATCTTAAGGCCCTCGCGCTCAAACAAATCCACAATCCCTAGTCCAAGCGGTACCTCAGGCCCGACAATGGTTAAGTCTATCCATTCGCATTTTACAAGGTCAACAAGGGCCTTTATGTTGTACGGGTCAGTATTATTTATACATTCAGCCAGCCCTGCAATCCCCGCGTTGCCGGGGCAGCAGTACACCTTGTCCACGCGCCTACATCTCCTCAGCGCCCACACAAGGGCGTGTTCCCTGCCTCCACCGCCTATTACAAGAACCTTCATACGATTACCTCTTCTGCTGATATATTTATTTGGGACGTAGTATATCGCAATGGCAGAGGTTTTTCCAACAGACATTTATTTTTTGTCGTACCAAAGTAGAAATGTCCTATTCAGTTAATAACAACCGGAAAGGTTTAGGTTGGTTTGGCACGGGGACATGTTACTAGTCCAGCCCTTTGTACGTCTTTATGCCGACTGATGCTGGCTATATTTTATTCTCTGAAAAAATCCAGAAGCCCAAGGCGCGCGTTTATGAGGAGTTCTGGAGGGGACGGCCACTGTTCCATGATAATCATGCCGCTGAACCGGCGGTTTATCATCCTTGCCGCGAATCCCCTCAGCCCTAGGGTGTTAGATTTTGAAGGGCCGCTAAACAGTGTCAGGTGGCTGTCAACATCTCCAAAGTTTTCGTGGGCGTGGATGTGTATTATCGGCACATCATTTGATAATCTATCAATATATCTAAGGAAATCGTTTCTGGTCTCGTGGAATATATTGGCGTGGCCAATATCAAGGCACATACCCACATGTTTGGCGGGAAGGGTTCTTATCATAGAAAATAACCGGTTAAAATCATCCGGGCCTGTGATGGTGGTGTTTTCGATGGACAGCGTAATCCGCGCCTTTGCGGTGATGTCTATCAGGGGAATCAGGGATTTCAGATAGTTCCCGATTCCATGTTCTGTGAAAAAATGAATATTTATATTTGACGCCCCGACGTCACAGGCAAACTCCGCGTGCTTAATAAAAACATCTGAAAAGCCGTCTGATAAGGGGTCAGCATGGGCGGGGCAATGTACGGACAAAGCCAACCCGCTCTTGCGGGAATCCTCCCTGATGCGAAATCTGTCCTGCGTTGTGGCATCCCCGATATCCCATCCCTGTCCCCATGATTTTTTGTCAGAGAACCACTCAAAGGCGTCAAAACCGTTGTTGAGCGCGAAGTCAAATGGTAGTTCATGTGGCTGTGCTGAGAAGGCGGTCTGATTGCCCATTCTAATATTTCTTTTATCAGTCATCCGGGAACCCTCGGTTATTATAGTAGGGCGTTGCGATTTTTGGCAATCATATATGTTACAATACACAGCTGTAGTGATAAGGAGGTTTTGTGTCTGACGATGTAAGGGTACGATTCGCGCCAAGCCCGACAGGGTATCTTCACATAGGCGGGGCGAGGACTGCGCTTTTTAATTATTTATTTGCAAGGCATCACAATGGAAAATTTATCTTACGCATAGAGGACACTGACAGGAGCCGCTCAACAGACGAGTACATAGGGGCAATCATAGACGGCATGAAATGGCTGAACCTTGACTATGACGAGGGGCCTTTCAGGCAGACCGACCGCACGGAGTTGTACCGCCAATATGTCAACCGCCTTCTTGAGGAGGGCAGGGCGTATTACTGTTATTGCTCGGCTGAGGAGCTGGAATCAAAGAGAAAACTTGCCGCCTCTGCCGGTAAGCCCCCAAGATACGACGGCACGTGCAGGGACTTGAAAAACCCGGAAGCAGAGATTAAACCAGTCGTCAGGTTTAAAATGCCCCAGTATGGCAGCACCTTGGTGGACGATTTAATAAAGGGAAAGATAGTTTATGAAAATTCAGTGTTCGATGATTTTATAATAATGCGTTCTGATGACACGCCTACATACAATTTCGTAGTCGTGGTGGACGACGTTGAGATGGGCATAACGCACATCATCAGAGGGGACGACCACCTGAATAACACGCCCAAGCAGATGCACATATATGAGGCATTTGGAAAAACGCCCCCTAAGTTTGCCCACCTGCCGATGATTCTCGGCGCTGACAAGGCGCGCCTCAGCAAACGCCACGGAGCTACGTCTGTGCAGGCGTACAGGGAGATGGGCTACCTGCCGGAGGCGCTGCTGAATTACCTTGTGCGGCTCGGTTGGTCGCACTCTGACCAGGAGATATTTTCTAAGGCCGAGTTGATAGCGAAGTTCTCATTGGAGCATGTCGGCTCCTCCGCCGCGGTGTTCAATCCAGAGAAACTACTGTGGATGAACGGGGAATATATTAAGGCTGCGTCACCGGAGGGGTTAATTCCATTATTAACACCGCTGGTGTCAGTTGATTTGCTGGATAAACAATGGCTCGCAAGGGCGATAGTGACCCTTCAGGAGCGCTCAAGAACCCTTGTTGAGTTGGCAAATTCGATGCACTATTACATAGAAGAGGATGTTGTAATTGACGAAAAGGCGGGAAAGAAATTCCTTACCAGCGAGACAAAACCCTACCTCACCGCGTTAATAGAAAGGCTCACCGCCCTTGAGGATTTCACTGCGAAGCAGATAGAGGCCGTGTTTATGGGCTTGATGGCTGAGTTTAATGTCCAGCTTGGCAAAATCGCCCAGCCGACAAGGGTCGCCATTACAGGAAACACCGTAAGCCCGGGCATCTTTGAGGTCATTGAGCTGGTCGGCAAGGAGCGGACGATTAAAAGGCTTCAGAAGGTGCTGGCGAAAATTTAAATTAACTGAACAGGACATTTCTATTTTGCTCTGATACACCCTGCTAACGGTAAATTTGTTCTCCATCATAAGTAAGCGGTAGTTGCTTAGTTTGTTGCCATTCTTGTCCCTTTCTGTCATTCCGGCTTGTCCTGAATCGTCCTTTAAGTGGTTGTTTCATTGTGATTTTGCCTATTCTGAGGTATAAGGATAGATTCCGGACAAGCCGGAATGACAAACAAAGAAAAGAACAGTCTGGAGATCATTGCAACTTCCCATGAGAACTTGTTTTATTCGTTAGAACAAAATTACCGTGCACTTTGTTTGTTATCCTTGACAACAGCGTCGTGATAGTGTTATTTTTTTCGTGCTTGAGCTACGTAAGTGGCAGCGGCTGAAGCTATGGATATGAAAGATAACGTTAAAGCCGGGCGGTCATCGTCCCTGATTTATTATGCGCTGCTTGTTCTGCTGGCTGTTGCTATTGGCATATATGTGTTTGTCAATAAACCGCCTGTTGATATTAAGGTAACGAACGCCTTCGTTTATGGTCTGTTTTTTTATGGTATTTTTAAAATAGCCGATTACTTTTTCAGTACGCTATATATCGAAAGGGCAAAGATTGCCGTTCCCAAACTAATCCATGACATCGTCACCGCGGTAATTTATGCCATAGCCCTGTTTGCAATCCTGAAAATACAGTTTGGCATTGATTTAACCCCTATAATAACGACCTCGGCGGTGTTTTCTATGGTCATAGGTCTTGCGCTTCAGGATACGCTGACCAATCTTATCGCAGGCGTAGTGCTGCACATAGAAACCCCTTTCAGAATCAACGACTGGATACGTGTAAAAGAGACAGACGGCAAGGTCGTCGAGATAAACTGGCGCACGACTAAGCTGCTAACGCGTTCTAACGATTATCTGGTCATTCCAAACGGTAGTATCATAAAAGATACGATTCTCAGCGTAAATTATCCCACACCAAATCAGATTATGAGCCTCTTTGTAGGTGTGGACTACGATACACCTCCTAACAAGGTGAAGCAGGTTATTGCATCTGTCTGCCTGAGGACTTGTGAATTGAAAGGTCATCCACCGGAGGTACGGGTGGTAAAATATAATGACTCTTCCATTGAATATGAGCTTAGGGTCTGGATTAACGACTACGGTCTCAAATACCACATATCTAACATCCTGATGACTAAACTCTGGTATGCCTTCAAGAGAGAAAACATCAGGATTCCATTCCCCGTCAGAGATGTTTACTGTCATCCCGTAACCGGCGTTGACAGCAATGACGAGTTCGAACAGAATTACTCAGCCGTGCAGCGAATAGAGTTTTTCTCGGTCTTCCCTGAAAATGTACAAAAAGAAATCGCCTCGCAGCTTGTCCAAAAATATTTCGGGAAGGGTGAAAGTATCTTCGAAGAGGGTGAAGAGGGTGACTCCTTCTATGTCATTAGAAGGGGCAGGGTCTCTGTAACGGTAGGCGGCAATGAAGTGGCCGTTCTGAAACGGGGGGATTTTTTTGGAGAGATTTCTCTTTTTACCGGTGGTATCAGGACTGCCAGCGTGACGGCAAAAGAAGACGCGTTACTCCTCGTTCTTGACAAGGAGGGTTTTTCCAATGTAATAATGGACAACCCGAGCGCGGTGGAATCAATCAGCGCTATTATCACGCGCAGGGAAATCGAAAATGAGCAATTGGCCCGAAAAATGAGCGAACAGGCACTGTCCGAAGAGCAGCTCAACGCCCATTTTGCAAACAAGAAGACGAAGATGTTCTGTAAAATCAAGGAATTCTTTAACCTGACATAAGGTTAAAACGCGAACAGCCGGAGCTATGAAGCCGCCAACGGGCGGTAGCCCAAATTTAGGGGATAATCCCCCGTCTTGGCGATAGGGGTAACCCCCCTTCGTCTTTAGTCTTCCGCCATTTTCTCATCGGGGACAGTCGAGCTGATATATAACTCCCTGAGCTGCTTTTTATCTACATGAGATGGCGCGCCACTAAGAGGACAGGCCGCCCGCTGCGTCTTAGGAAAGGCAATCACATCCCTTATAGACTGTGCCCCGGTCATGAGCATTACGATCCGGTCAAGCCCGATGGCAAGCCCCCCGTGGGGCGGCGCACCGTACTTCAGGGCATCAATCAGGAAGCCAAATCGCTCCTCTGCCTCCGCCTCTGCCATGCCTATCAGCTTAAATATCTCTTTCTGCAGCTCAGGGCGATGAATACGAATACTCCCCCCGCCTATCTCGCTGCCATTTAGCACAATATCGTATGCCTTCGACTTCAGTCCCGACAACTCTATATCGCCGCCGTCCATTATTTTCTTTATGTCCTCGTCCATAGGGGAGGTAAACGGGTGGTGGATTGCCTGAAATCTGGCGTCCTCCTCGTTCCACTCAAAC
>JADFYL010000014.1 GCA_015233045.1 Nitrospirota bacterium
TTGCGGTTGCGTTTTCTATAATAAAAAACCACGGTGGACACATTGAAGCAGAATCAGAAGAGGGTAGGGGCACTGTGGTGAATATTTATATACCAGCCAATTAGCAGTGTTACCGCCGCAAAAATACGGGTGAAGGGGGGTTACCCCCCTTCGTCTTTAATCCTTTATTATTGAGTCATAGATACCCCCCCGCTTCCTGACGCCGCTTTATGCCACATCAACAACATAAGCAAAAGCAGTGCCGCGAAGAGATGGCAGGGACAAAAGCCCTGCCTGTTGATTGTCTTTTTATGTCTGTTAGTGATAAACTAATCATCATGCTGATGCGGTATTATACAGAGGGCCTCAGTTTATGTTGAATATGACAATAGAGGTTGTTGAAGGTCTTCAGAAGGGTAAGGAAATTACCTTAGACAGCACACAATCCATGATTATTGGCCGGTCTAAATCCGCACATTTGCAGATAGGAGTAGACGACAGGCTGATTTCACGAACCCATTGCATTCTGGAAATTCGCCATGACAAGTGTGTAGTTACGGATTTGAACAGCAGAAACGGCACCTTTGTCAACGAAACGAAGATCAATAGCCGTGTACTGAACAGCATGGACGAAATAAGGGTTGGAAGTACCCGTATGCGTGTAATTATCGAACAGAAAGAAAGTAAAATATTGTTTTGCAGCGCCTGCGGCGGCCAACTGCCTGAGGACGAAACAGGCGTTCACGCAAGGGAAGTGGAGCATGAGGATGTCTTATGCTCGCGATGCTGGAAGAAGAGGCTTGACGCTACGGTAAGGGTGGAGTGCTCAGAGTTTTTTGCGGCAATGGGCTTAAAAGGAAAGACTTATACCTGCGGCAAGTGCCAGGCTGATGTCTCAAGCAGCGCTGATTTTGACGGCCTGGCCTGTGAATTTCCTGATTCCACATACGTATGCCCGGAATGTGTCAAGGCAATGAGGAAGGATACGCAGACATATGACCTTGACGAATATTATCTCGTGTTGAAGGAAATCGGCAGGGGTGGAATGGGTGTCGTATATAAGGCAATCCATAAAGATACGGGCAGGATATGCGCGTTAAAGAAGATTCACCCGTCGGCCATGGATGACCCCAAAAATATAAAGATATTTGAGCGTGAAATGATGGTTCAGTCGCGGGTTATCCACCCGAACCTCGTTCGCATTATGGACAAAGGAATTGTCAGCCGGACATATTATTTCGTCATGGAATTTATACAGGGGGGAAGCGTCCCGTCTCTTATGAATAGTATGCGTGGGAGGGTTCTTTCCCCGGGGAATGCCTGTGCAATCGCCGTTAATGTGCTAAACGGCCTCAACGCCCTGCATTGCAGTGGATTTATCCACAGGGATATTAAACCGTCTAATATCCTTTTGACCCCGCCTAAGGAGGACGGCCTGGGGCTGGCCAAGATTTGCGACTACGGGCTTGCGAAGTCGTTTGTCAAGTCTGGAAACTCATTTCTTGACATAACAAAGACACAAGGGGGATTTGCTGGTTCTGTCATGTATATGTCTCCAGAGATTATTAAAAACTTCAAGTACGCTAAACCCACCGTAGATTTATATTCCACGGGAGTTACGCTTTATTTTATGCTCACAGGGAAATACACCGTGAATATCTCGGAGGAATTCTTCAAGAATATGGGCAAGGGGATGTCTCCCCTGCAGCGCCATCCACTTGATATTGTCATGGAGGATACCCCGATACCAGTATTAAACCGTAGGCTGGACATCCCCGAGGCCCTTGCCGCGGTAGTTGATAAATCCGTGTCAAAGGACATTGCCAATGGATTTCAGGACGCCGAAGAGTTTAAGGCGGCAATAGAGGCCGTCATGGAACCAGAGGGCTGGAAGTGATAAACCACATAAAAAAAGGAGGATTAAGATGAGAGTTATTGTTAACGTGGTAGTGTTGTTGTGTTTTGTCTTGGCCATGCAGTCATGCAAAAAGGCGTCCGAGGTCTCTGAAAAAATCACCGACACGTCTATGAAAAAACTGGACGCCATGGATAAGTCGAAGGCCCTGGCACAAAAGACCGACATAGCAAATCTTCGCCAGGCCGTGAGCAGTTTTCAGGCGGCAGAGGGCAGATACCCGAAAGACCTCGCCGAACTGGAGCAATTTGCCGGAGTGACAATAGACAAGGGAATCTATAAATATGACCCGAACACGGGTTCGTTAGCGCAGATGCAGTAACAGGGGGGGCCGCCTCTTAATGAAAGGAAACATGTCCTCAAAGGCCGCGGAGCGTGGGCTTTGGAAGAACAACGCCGTCATAGACAACAGGTATGAGGTACGCGGCCTTGCGCGCGGCGGAATGGGCGAGGTGTATTTTGTCTTTGACAGGGAAATCGGAAGGATGGTGGCGGTTAAAACCCCCCTGCCGTCTGTCATGGCAAACCCTGACGGGCTGAACCGGTTTTATCGTGAGGCGGAGGCGTGGATAAGCCTTGGTGTTCACCCTAACATTTGCTCGGCGTACTATGTTGCGGAGGTGGACGGGCTTCCACGCCTGTTTATTGAATACGTGGATGCCGGTGCGCTTGATAAATGGCTGAGGGAAGGGACATTGTCCACGTTTACCGAGAGGCTGGACATGGCCATTCAGATAGCCTCCGGTATGAATTGGACGCACACGTTTCTCTGGACAGACAACAGCGGTGTCTCACAAACGGGAATCGTCCACAGGGATTTAAAGCCCGCCAATATTCTTATGAGCAAGTACGGCATGGCCTTAATAACCGACTTTGGCCTTGTCGGGCTTGGCAGTTGGGGTAAGGATGAGGTGCTGACAATCGGTGAGGAAAATGCCTCAATGATTGACATCCTCGCCGCGCAGGCTGAACTTCACAAGGATATATCAAACCCGTGGCAGACTATGACCATTGGTGGAGTCCCATTTGGAACGCCGCAGTACATGGCCCCTGAGCAGTTTAAAGACGCCCATACCGCCGGCATGTCCTCTGATATCTACGCCTTCGGCTGTATTCTTTACGAATTGTTTTGCGGCAGGAGGCCTTTTATGCTTACGCCGGAACAAAGGCAGGGCATTATATTTTACCAGATTATGCTGTGGAAAAAGATTCATACTGAGGAGCCGCCACCTCTGCCGCAAGACCTGAACCCCGGCATTGACGACACCCTTTCCTGCCTGATGCTTGAGTGTCTTGATAAAGACAAAAACAACAGACCGGCAGACTTTGCCGCAGTCAGAGACAGGCTCATTGCGATTTATTCAAGCGCCACGGGGACCGCATATCCAAGGCCAGTGGCCGTGCCATCAGCGTTGAAGGCGGACTCGTTGAACAATCAGGGGGTTTCCTATGCCACTATACAGCAGTTAAACCGCGCCGAGCAACACTGGAAGAAGGCCGTTGACACTGACCCTGAGCATGTTGAGGCCGCCTTTAACCTTGCCCTGCTTGGCGTAAGAAAGGGTGCGCTTAAGGAGGACTCCGCCGTAACTAAAATGGACGGCTATCTCCAAAGCCTTCAACACATCGGGCAGGGGAGGTTTTTGATGGGGAAACTCCACCTCATGCTTGGGGACGAATACACGGCCACCAATATTATTGATGAGTTTTCTAAAGAAAGAAATGACCTTCCTGAGGCGAGGAAAATACGCGCCCTCTTAATAGCCAACGGCGAGACGAATAGCGGAGACACCGAATTGCTGGAGGTGGCCGCCGCCAATTTCAGGTGGTTTCTGGATAACGGGAAAGAGGACCCGGTAACGGCCACAGGTTATTGCCATTGCCTTAAAGAGCTGGGCAGGGATTATAGCGCCGAATATCAGAAATGGACGGGGCGTTTTACTGAGCTTCCCGAATCGCTGCCTGAAGCAGTTTTTAGGACACTTCCCGGGTTTTCGGTACGAAGGAGATATGTTGACGAGTTCAGGGAGGCGTCGTCATTGGCGCTGTCCAAAGACGGCAAGACGGCCTGTGCCGGCATGGGCGATGGCCGCGTATATGTGTACCCCCTTGACTCTGACACCCCTGTGTGCGTGTTTCAAAAGGGGCAGGATGTCGCGGTAACGGCAATTGACATAAACGTTGATAAGCGCTATATAGCCGCTGGCCTTGATGACGGCACACTACATATCATAAACGCGGGCAATGGCCAGACACTCCATACCTTTGCGGCAGATGGGCAGAAGGGCCTGTCCGCGGTCAGGTTTTTACCTTCCACGATTTACGTAATAGCCGCCTCGCGCGATGGCGCAATCAGGGTGTGGGACATAAAGAACTCAAAGGCCGTCGGGGCATATAAGACAGAGAAGATTCCCGTTACCGCTCTAACCCTCTCGCCTGATTTAAAGTATGTCTATACGTCGCACAAGGGTGGCCCGCCGTGTAAGTGGGAGACAAAGACCGGCAAGCTAGCGCTCAGGTTTTCGGGGCAGTCAGGTGGTGCTCAGACGATTGCCCTCAATGGTGACGGCAAACTTGCCGTTACAGGAAGTGGCAGGGATTCAGTCATATTGTGGGACACAGAGACGGGTAAACCAGTGGAACAGTTTCGCGGACACAGCAGCCCAATCGTGTTTGCGGGATTCAGCGCCGACGAGCGTTTTATGATTGCCGTTGATGAGACTGCCGTCAGGGTGTGGGAATTAAAGACCAGTCTTATTCACAGGATTATAAAATACAGAGGGCCGATAAGGTGCGGCGCTATAAGCGAGGCTGAAAACAAACTCATCATAGGCCAGGGCAATGACATCATATTTGTCAACTTTGAAAATACCTACGCGCTGTCATACACATTAGTCCAGCCGGCGGTAATCAGAGAGAGTGAAATAAGCTATGAATTCTCAAAAAGGTTGTCCGAGGCAAAAGAAAAAATAAACCATTCTGACTTCATAGGGGCGGCCACCGTGATAGAGGCGGTTCGCTCCCTGACCGGGTACGAGCAAAACGCCGAGGCCACGGAACTATTGGCTGCGGTGCCACTGGCATACAATAGGAAATTCCCTAAGGGCGGCTGGAGGGTTAATGATTATCCCTCCTCAGGCGCTATTGCCAGCACGCTTTCGATAACGTATGACGGACGCTGTTTAATAACGGGTGACAGAGACGGCATGGTGCGTAAGACAGACGTCTCAAGTGCGGCCGTCATCAGCGAGGCGGGGACTGACGGCAGCGCGGTCACATCTATGGCCGCTGACTTTATGTCGAGGCTGATATGCGTTGGCACAGAAAACGGCAATGTGCTGACAGTGGATATTGACACCGCTGTTCAGACAAATAAGTTTTCAAAGCACAAGGGGCCGGTGAAGGCGATTGCCATGACGGGCAATGGACGGTATGTCTTTTCGGCGGCCACAGAGAGGACTATCCGGCTGTGGGACGCGGCCGAGGGGGGCGGCTATCTGGGACGCTTTGAGGAGTGCGGTGCCATGGTGACTGCCCTCGCGCTTCATAAGGACGAGAGGATTTTTATTTCGGGGATGGAAAACGGCTCTGTCGTATTTTGGGACAGCGTTACGGGCAAGGCCGCCCGAAGTGCCGATTGCCACGATGGCGCGATAAACGCCATAGCGCTTAGTGAGGACGGGCTTTATGCCCTTACGGCGGCCGAGGATGGTTTAGTAGGCCTGTGGAACATTAAATCAATGAAACTTGTCAGGACGTTTAATACAGGGGAGTCAAATTGCCTGAGCGTTGCCTTCTGCCACAGTGACGAAAAGTATTTTGCATGTGGGACAATGGAAGGGCAAATCAGCATTTTCGACATTGAAAGCGATGAGTGTTTATTTAAACTCACCGGCCATAGGGACGGTGTAAACGCCCTTGTTTTCAGCCCAAACGGGTTTTATCTGTACTCGGCGTCTCTTGACGCGACGGTTGTGAGGTGGTTTATTGAGTGGGAACTTACGGCAGAGGAAAACACATCCGGCAGACAGACGTTAAGACAGATTATGACGCAATACATCTCCTTTTCCCATGAGGATGTGTCCAGCAGTCATGGGACACACGCAGAGCTGGAGAAAATGATAACGGCGGCAGGATTGAGCCATCTCATTGACGACACATTTGAACCGACACTGAGGCAGATAGAGAAGACCCTCGTAAAGAAGGCCATCATGCGCCCGCCGCTTATACAGGAAGAGATAGCGGAAAAACCTACCGCCGCCGAGGTGAGGGTCAAGGCCGAGACTACGTGGCTGAAGAAGGTGATTGTCGCCACCGCGCTGATATTACTTGGCATTATAGCGGCAGTGGTAGTGCACACTATGACAACTACGAGATATAATACGTCGCAGTTGAAGGAATTGGTCAAGGAAGACGTTTATTTTACGCTTGTCTATGACGCGGTAAAGTTCATGGACAAGCACCCCTCCGGTTGCAGCCCATCTAATATTGACGCCTACAAGGAAAGCTATTCGGTATTCATAAGGAAGGATAGGGCGGTAGTGGCGTCACTTAACCCTAAGAGCCGTGAGAACATTGCCTGTCTGATTGGGCTTCGTTCTGATAAGGTTGTGGTAAAGACTTTGATTTATGATATGACGCAGGAGGCTGACCCTGTGAATTCGCAGGCGCTGTCAATTTTGCTGTCATATATGGGCAATGACGCGCTGTCCTCTTTGACGGACTTGTTGAGCAGCGAGGGGTTTGTCAGGGGCAACCCGGCGGGGGCGAGGCTGGTTGCCTCAACATTGGCGGCGATTGGGACCGCGGAGTCCGTTAACGCCCTTGCGGAGTTTGCCATTAGTAATCCGTACCTCGGCACGATAGTGGCGCCATCGCTGGGCAGGATGTTCTTTTCAAAAAAACTTGACCCTGAAAAGGCGCTCCAGTTGATTGAATCATTGATGGGAAGCCCTGATGAGCAGGTAAGAAAGGATGCCGTTTCAGCGCTGATATTTATGAAAGGCTCAAAGGCAAAAGGGGTAATAAAAAAAGGCATGTCCGACTCAAGCGCCAAAGTTGCAGGGGAAGCCAAAAAAATCTTTGAATCGTTTTGACGGTGGAGATTGCAGGGCAAACGCACTACGATAGTGATGGAAGGTTGACAATGGAGGTTCTGTAAAGGGTTGGATAAGCGGCCTGATTGTGGATGCGGTTAGCGTGTGCCTTGATTTATGATGGTATGACATGGTACGATAGCATATCTTGAGAGAGCGCGAAGGAGGTAATAGTATGAGCAAAATTGCGGCACACATTGTAGTCTTGGCGTCAATATCTTTGATAAGCATGGGAATTGCCTTTGGGGCAGAGGCAGGCGGCCATGTGGTCAAAAGGAATGCGGCTGGCGGTATCAGCGGCGGTTCAGCTCGTGGCATTAAGGGGGCAAATGGCAAGGCTGCCACAATGAAGGGTTTCGCAACCGACGGTAAGGGAAATGTAGCCGGCGGAAGCGCTGCGGCAGTTAGTACCCCCTCGGGCACTAAAGCCGCACGCGCGGGAAGGTTCACACGCGGCAGCGACGGCACAATCAACCACAGAAGCGGCATGGCCGTGACTGGCCGCAGGGGCAGTGCCGCATCCTCAGGCAGCGCCACCAAAGACTCCTCCGGCAATGTCAGCGGTGAACGCTCCACATCTGCCACATCTTCAAGTGGTTCTTCCTATCAGGGCGACACCACATACAACAAAAGCACAGGAGTTTCCCACTCCGGTACATGCAAGGATGCGGCAGGCAATGTGGTTTCATGTCCCAAATAAACCCATTTTTAAGTATGCAAGTATTCGGACGTACGTCCGAATACTTGCGAGGTAGGAAAGTGGGCACTAAGCCTTGCCGTTGCGTTACATGGAAAGGGTATCTGGCGGCAAGGCAAACGCGTTAGCAAAAATTGCCTATGCCTTCAGTTCCAAAAGTTGGAATCCAGTCTATGAGGTTCCTATTGTAATTTTCAGATGTGTTTGCCCTGGACCTGCCACATGATATATTAATGATAATTATTGTATAATATATTAAGGCGTTTGAACGCCGTTAACGCGAAAATGTATTGGGGGAAACGTGAAGATCAATACAACAAGGCTTGGTGAAGTGGAAGTAGATGATGGGAAGATAATTAGTTTTCCAAGAGGCATCATAGGTTTTAAGAAACTGACTCGTTTTTGTCTGCTGCCATACAAGGACCCGATACAGTGGCTGCAGTCAGTGGATGACCCTGATGTGGCCTTTATTGTATCCGACCCTTTTTCATTGTTTAATAACTACGGGTTTAAAGTGGAGGATTTTGTCGAGGAATATCTTGAATGCAAGAAAATAGAAGACATGGCGGTGTTTGTTATCCTCGTTGTGGAAAATAATCAGTTGTTTGCGAATTTGAAGTCGCCAATATTAATAAACTCGGCAAACATGAGGGCAGCCCATTTATTTATAGCGGACGACAGCGTCTCCATGAAGGCGCTCGTAGAACGTCCGCCAACCGAGACGAAGACATGTGGGTGTGGATGTTCCCACTAAAAGTAATGTGACCAACTGAGGTGCGGGTGATGGCGATTAGTCCGGTGGGGTATCAGGCAAATTCGTATCCTGCCAATATAGTGGTCGGTGGTGACTCACAAAATGGCAATGCCTCCGGCACGGGGGCTGCCGCCTCGTCGGCTTCTGGAAACGCAAACGACACGCAGACACAGCAGGAAATCCAGAAGCTCAAACAGCGGCAGCAGCATGTGATAACCCATGAAATGGCCCACGAATCCGTCGGCGGGCAGTATGCCAGCGCGCCGACTTACACGTATACGAAAGGCCCTGATGGAAAATCATATATCAGCGGGGGAGAGGTATCCATAGATGTCTCAAAGGCAAAGACCCCTGAGGAAACGGTAATAAAGATGAGACAGGTTAGGGCGTCTGCCCTTGCCCCTTCTGACCCATCCCCTCAGGACGAGAGCGTTGCCCAAAAGGCATCCCAAATCGAGGCGCAGGCCCAACAACAAATAGCGCAGCAACAAACAGGCTCAACCTCAACGGGGACTCATTCTAACGCCGCTCCCGCCCGGGCTAAAACAGCCTCACCATCAGATAATACAGCCAAGTTTCAGCATCTTCAATCTGTTTACAGCGCAAACATGGAAACAGTCGGCCATATCTCCATTTACGCCTAATCCTGCCGCAAAAAAAATAAATTTATATCTTTCCATTCAAAATAGAACTGTTATATAATAGATCTTACGAACGGCCTTACAAAAACAAACGGAGGAGATATGGCAAAGGAAGATACTCAAGGTAAGCCTGTCAATATGAATATAATAAAGTTCGGCGCTCTTTTGATTTTGGCGCTCGTGATTGTGGTTTACTCAATATTGCTCTTTACGGGGAGTTTCGGGAAGCCTGCCGCTAGTTCACAAAAAATCACCGCGAGCAAGGAAGAAATAGAAGCGGCTAAGAAGCAAATCGAGGGCCTTCTGTCGGCTCAATTTGTAAGGGGACACTCTGAGACTAACAGTGTTCTTACTATTAAGATAGACACCGAGCTTTGGAAGAAGCTGAGCATAAAGGATAGAAAGGCCTATGTAATGAACATCGGCACACAAAAGGCCATCACAGAAGTCTCTCCGGTTATAAAAATAGCTGATTTAAGAACCGGTACGGAATATGCCTCATACGAATACAATAGAGTCACACTGGCAGAGCTGGGGTTTTAGCTCATATTAACTGATTATTCTTGAGAATCACCTGGCTCAACATGGGGAATCCACGCGCCTTACTGACATCCGCGCCGCAATATAGTGTCATGCCCCGCCACCAGCCCCATATGGAGTATGTGACAAAAAAAGATGGATGAGCATATGATTGTAATAAAATAACCTTGTATTATTTCCAACGGTTTTAGTAAATTAATTCATGGTCAGCAGGCATAGGTTAACAGCGGTGGATTCGGCCATTTTGATTGTGGACATACAGGAGCGGCTTGCCGCGGTTATGCCGGAGAGGGACACGCTCATAAAAAATACCTTGCACATGATTGAGCTGGCTAAACTATTACATATCCCAATAATCCTGACAGAGCAGTATCCAAAGGGGCTTGGCCGGACGGTTGCGGGAATAAGAGACGCCCTCCCTGAATATAAACCCATCGAAAAGACAGCCTTCAGCGCGTGCGCTGAGGATGGATTTATAGGGAATCTCAGGGGATGCGGCAGAAAAAAGGTAATCCTCTGCGGCATAGAGACGCATATTTGTATCTTACAGACATGCCTTGACTTGCTCGACTCAGGGTATGAAGTTCATGTGGTAAGCGATTGTACGTCGTCAAGGACTGCGGACAACAAGGCAATTGCACTCAGGCAAATGGCCCAATGTACGGCGGTTATAACCTCTGTTGAGACCGTTTTGTTTCAACTGCTTGTCAGGGCTGGCACAGACGAATTTAAAATAATATCAAACAGGATAAAATGAATCGGAGGACAAACAAAGGTGAGCGATAACAACAACGCGATGTCAAAATTGAACGAACTCAAGAAAACGGTTTTTTATGAGCTACTAAACGTCATGGGCAGGGTTTTCGTGATAGTTCGATACTCGGAGGACGTGAAAGTAGGCACAAGGGGGTTTCTCAAGGCCGAAAAGGAAAACGGCCTGGTGCTGGTGTTTAACGCCAAGATGAACTTCACATGGGATGATGATGGTTTAATCGCGGCAACGCTTGTCTTTGGCACGAAGCAAGAGGACTGCCTTATCCCCGTAGAGCATATCATAGCCGTATATTCGCCCGAATTGCAGACGCAGTTTGTTACGACATACACGGCGGAGGTCCAAAACTCCTCAGCGCCTCCGGCAGAGGCCGCCCCTGTCACTGAGAAAGAGGGAGAGCCGGAAGACAAAGAAGATGTCCCCGCGGCCACCGAATCGGACAATAAGATACTGAAAGTAGATTTCAGCAAAAAGAAGAAGAAAAAGTAAGTGCCGCGCACAGGCTCCTATGACGTAATAGTTATCGGGGGAGGCCATGCCGGATGTGAGGCCGCCCTTGCGTGCAGCCGTATGGGGTTGAGGACGTGCCTGTTTACGATGAACGTGGACACTATTGCGCAGCTTTCGTGTAATCCCGCCATAGGGGGGCTTGCGAAGGGCCATCTGGTCAGGGAAATTGATGCCCTCGGCGGGCAAATGGCGAAGACTACTGACGCCTCTGGTATTCAGTTTAGGGTACTCAACCGTTCTAAAGGGCCGGCCGTTTGGTCTATGAGGGCGCAGGCCGATCGCTCATTATATAAATTTTCAATGAAAGAGGCCCTCGACAACGCCTCAAACCTATACATCAAACAGGCCGCGATAGAGGAATTACTTGTTGATAATAATAAGATTACGGGTGTGTTGACCGCGTCAGGTGAGACCTATGAGGGGAGGGCGGTAATCGTCACAACGGGGACTTTTCTTAATGGGCTGATTCACATTGGGCTTACGAATTACCCATCGGGCAGGGCTGGGGAGTTTCCATCGGTGGGGCTTTCTGGTTGCCTCTTGCGGCTGGGATTTAAGATGGGACGCCTTAAGACCGGCACCCCGCCGAGAATTGACGCGAGGACTATTGATTTTTCTAAGACTACCCCCCAATGGGGCGACGACCCGCCAGAACCCTTTTCCTTTTCCACGCTCCAGATAAAAAATCCCCAGATGCCTTGCTTCATTGCCTATACGAACGAGACCACACATGACATTATCCGGTCGTCGCTGGCGCGTTCGCCCCTCTATAGCGGCGTAATAAAAGGCGTAGGGGCGCGCTACTGCCCTTCAATAGAGGACAAGGTGGTCAGATTTTCTGACAAACCGCGCCATCAGGTGTTTCTTGAGCCGGAGGGCCTTCACACGAAGGAATACTACGCAAACGGCATTCCAACCAGCCTTCCCGTTGACGTGCAGATACGCATGATACGCAGCATTGAGGGGCTTAACGAGGCTGAAATCGTGCGTCCGGGCTATGCCATTGAGTATGACTGTGTATATCCCACACAGCTTAGGCATACACTTGAGACGAAGGACGTTGATGGCCTCTACCTTGCAGGCCAGATAAACGGCACATCGGGCTATGAGGAGGCCGCCGCCCAGGGGCTTATGGCCGGTATAAACGCCGCCCTTAAGATTACGGGACAGCCCCCCCTGATACTCCAAAGACACGAGGCCTATATCGGCGTCCTCATAGACGACCTCGTCACACTAGGCACAAAAGAGCCGTACAGGATGTTTACATCGAGGGCTGAGTACAGGCTGCTCCTCAGGAATGACAACGCTGAGATGAGACTAAGGGACGCTGGGGCGCGCGTGGGGCTTGTCAGTGAAGAGGACTACGGGCGTTTTACCAGTAAGCGTGCCCTCATTGAGCTGGAACTAATCCGTCTTAAGCGGCAATATGCCCGCCCTGATGAGATAAATGAGACGCTCATCGCCCTCAACACAACCCCCATTGAGGAAAAGGCCACGCTTGAGCAACTGCTCAAACGCCCCGAAGTGACGTATGCCTCGTTAGAGAAATTATACCCGTCCCAGCCGCTGCCACTTGACGCCATGCAGTATGTTGAGACCGAAATCAAGTATGAGGGTTATGTAAAGCAGCAGGAGAGGCTCGTTGCGAGGATGAAAAAACTTGAGTTCAAGCAAATCCCGCCCGATTTCGATTATCGGGCCATCAGTGGCCTATCACGCGAGGTCTTAGGCAAACTGGAAGAGGTACGCCCTGAGACCGTGGGGCAGGCGGGAAGGGTACCTGGTGTTACACCGGCGGCGGTCTCGCTGTTGATGGTTGTTATCGAAAAGGCAAAGAGAAGACAGTCCGGTGAACGCGACCCTTAAAAGGGGCCTTTCGGCCATTGGCATAGACCCCACAGATGAGATAATGGGGACGTTTGCCACCTATGCCGCCGCGCTCCAAAAATGGACAAAGGTTCACAATCTCACCTCTGTTACAGATGAGGAGGGGATAGCGATAAAACACTTTTTGGACTCCGTGCTATTTACGATTCCGCTGAGAGACGGCGATTGTGAGATATTAGACGTGGGAAGCGGGGCGGGATTTCCGGGGATTCCAATGAAGATAGTGAGACCGTCGCTCAGGCTTACCCTGCTTGAGCCCAAGGGTAAAAAGGCCGTGTTTCTCAGGCACATCGCCAATGAGTTGAATCTTAGCAAGGATGTCATAGTTTGTGAGGGCCGGCTTGAGTCGTTTCGACCGCGGGGGCTATATGACGTTGCCGTTGTCAGGGCGCTCTTCACAGCCGATGAGTTCGTAAAACAGGTATCCCCACTGGTCAAACCAGGCGGCCTGATATGTCTTGGAAAGGGCAGGGATTATAGAAAGGAACTCACTGGTCTGTCGGCCATTAACGTATCGAAGTTTACGATACCATTTACGGACATAGAGAGGGTCTTCCTGACGATGGTTAAAACTTAATGCCACAATAATGCGTCGAAAAAATGATATAGGCTTTAAGCAGACACCGCTTACATTGGCCTTTAACCGCCTGTCCTTTCCTGAAGCCCTTAAAGTGTTTGAAGTGGCCAGCCCTGAAGAGAGACAAAAGCTACAGGCAATGTTGCAGAGGAAATATCAGGGCGCGATTAAAAATGAGCCGTTGTCTCAACTGCGGCCACAATATCAATCCGGCGGTGAGCAGGACGGCCCTTTAAGCCTTAAAGTCTGGCATTATTTTTTATAATTAGTTGGAATCAAACAATTAATATGATGGGCCATCCCGAATTCAGGAATTCAGGTTGACTAAAGTCTTTCCTTGTGCTATCCTAAAAGCATGAGCGTGATAGCGATACCAAGAGTATTGAGAGAGAGATTGGGCGAAGACGGCGTTGACGCGCTTCTTACTGTATTCGGTGATGTAAGCCTTAGTACCCGTACAGATTTAGCTACCAAGTCTGACGTAAAGGATATGGCGACCAAGTCTGACATAAAGGATATGGCGACCAAGTCTGATTTAAAGGATATGGCTACTGCCCTCCGTCAAGAAATGGCAACCAAAGACGGCGTTAAGGCCGAAATCGAATCCGCCAAGTCAGAACTCTTGAAGTGGTCATTTATCTTCTGGGTATCGCAGATTGGCATACTGATAGCCGCCCTAAGATTCTTTGTGAAGTAGTACGGCTGGCCGGGGCATCGGCCATAGGGTTCTGTGTATTTCTTTCTGCTGCCATATACTCGTTGTTTGTGTCGCTTCATGGCCTTGCAAATAATTGGGACACATCCAAATCGCAGTTACGCGACATGCTAAAATAGTCTAACGAGGACTTCTTCGTCTTTTTCAAGCCCCCGTCTTTCGGCTGGGATTTCTATTACGCCGTCAGCCGTCACGAGTGTTGAGATGAGGCCGGATTTACCTAGTATGGGCTGTGCGTAAAGCCCACCATCTTTATTTAGGATTTTTACCCATATAAAATCAGTCCTTGCTGGTTGTGACGCGATATTTGACGTGAGCCTTGCCTTGATGTTGGTGTGATATGTTTCGTTGAGTAATTCGCCGGTGAGGCGTTTTAAAACCGCTGCTGCTTTAATAAAAACCTCGAAACTGACTGTTACAGCGGCGGGATGTCCGGGGAGGCCGAAGACAGGTATGCCGTCAACGCAGCCTGCGATGATGGGTTTGCCGGGCTTTACAGCAACGCCGTGAAACAGGACGCCGGGGCTTCCTAGTCCGTTAATAATCCTCTCAGTCATGTCCATCGTGCCTACGGAGCTGCCACCGGTGATTATGACCATCTGAGACGTTTTAATGGCCTCGGTGGCGACGGCGGCAATAGTATCATAGTCGTCCCCATAAATACCTTTTCGGATGGGTGTTGCACCATTGTTAAGAAGCAGGCCGCTTAAGTTATATGAATTAATATCCCTGATTTGTGCGCCTTCAATGGGTATCCCCGGGGGGACAATCTCGTCGCCCGTTGAGATAATGGAAACAATGGGTTTTCTATAGACCAATACCTCAGAGACGCCGATTGCCGCGAGCGCCCCCATGTCCTGGGGTCTGATTTTGTGGCCACGACAAAGCAGTGCCGTTGCCTTAGAGACATCTTGTCCCTTTTGGATGACATTGTCACCGGGGGCCAGGGACTTCAATACCTCAATGTCCGAGCCGCCGAAAGGCTGTGTGTGTTCAAACATTATGACCGCGTCTGCTCCGGAAGGAAGCATCCCGCCGGTTGGGATCCTGGCCGCTTCGCCATGCGAAATATGGAATAACGGGGACTTACCCATGATTACTTCATTAGTCACTTTAATGTATGCGGGCAAGGTCTCTGTTACGCCGAATGTATCCTCCGCCCTCAGCGCGTATCCATCCATCGTGGAACGGGCGTAGTGAGGCACGTCCTCATTTGAGGTAATTGACTCGGCCAGTATCCTCCCGCAGACGTCCTCTATGGGTGCTTTTTCTATCTCAGGCACTACAAATACGGTATTGTTGAGCAGTTCAAGCGCCCTGTTTAGCGGGATGACATCCGCCCTGCCAAGCATATCAATCATAATTTGTTAACGGGATCTTGCAGGAATAGTTTTTTATAAATTGAGCCGTGCACTATTTCACCCGCTGGTCTGTATTTCGTAACCGAAGAGTTTCGCCCATTTGTCATGACGTCAACGATACGTTTTAGTGATGTGTCAGTAAGGTCCTTAATGGCCTCAGTGGGGGGGCTGCAACTCAAAAAGAATGATTTCTCAAACAGATTGACAAAAGACATGGATGTAAACAAGGACATATAGACGAGACTTTTGAAGATTCTCTTGTTGGCCTTGTAAGAGAAAAAGGTATTGCATATGGAATGCTCAAGGAATTCGTCATTGCGTTTCTGGACGCTTCGTTTGATTGCTACCGCGCGCAGCCAGTATTTTTTGTTTATAAGGCTGTCGGCCTTTAGTTCGTATATTGTGTGTTCTATGTTCTTTTTTTCCTTTGTGAGGATTTCATGTGAGACAGTATCCGCGGCGAGGTGGCAGAGGTAGCCGTAGCTGAAGGCCTTTTGCTGGGCATTACGGGCGTTGTCCAGGAGGGCGAAGCCGAATTCCCACGTGTGGGAACTACCGATTTGAGGGAGGTATTTTTTACCGAGGACGATGTCGGCTATTATGTTTCCATAGAGGAAATCTTCTTTGAATTTCTTTATAATTACATATATGGCCGGAGGAAGCAGATACGGCAGGGACAACACCTCGCTGCCCAGATACATATGGGTCAGAGGCCCCCACGCGTAACCCGCCGTTGGTATTGCTATAAATCCCAGCACAACGAATGTGAACAGCAGCATCGTCCTTATATTCTATAACATTCCCGCCTAAAATACTATAACAATCTCACTCTACGACATTTCTAACCAAACTTTCGCACAGGGAGTAATGGATTTACCGTATAGTCCGTCATTCCGGCTTGTCTGGAATCTGTTTCTACACATTCTCACCAGCCAAATAAGATTTTGGACAAGCCGGAATGACGACAAGGCAAGCACTGTGGATACAATTTTCCATCGTGGAGTGAGTATAACAATAATTTACTCAGGGAGACGCAAAGAGTGAACCGAGCGGCCTTACAGGGCAATTAACGTGGTAATGGCGTCCAGTAATTCGTCGAATTTATATGGTTTTACCAATATGCCGCAGAATCCGAACTCCTTGTAGTTGTCAAGGATGTAGTCGTTTGAATAGCCACTGGCAACAAGCGCCTTAACAGATGGGTTTAATTTATGTAATCTGGCAATGGTGTCTTTTGCCCCCAAGCCTTTGGGAACGACAAGGTCAAGGACAACAACATCAAAGACGGTGTTGTTAACAAGAGATTTCTCATAAATAGAGATGGCCTCAGAACCTTCCTCAGCCAGCGTGACCGCAAAGCCGAACTCATGGAGAAGCTCAGCCGTAACCTCCCTTATATCGCCATCATCGTCCATGAAAAGGACACTCCCACGGGACGCGGCACCAACCGCGACTGTTACACTATCACTCCCCAATACACTCTCCCCAGTACAAGTAACTCAACCAAAGCCGCCACATCATCAATTGAATCGCACCTAACGACAAATCGCGCCTACACAGCAACTTCCCGCGATAGTCTAACAAAGTTCTATTAATAATGCAAGAAAAAAATGATTGAAAGAATAATAATGACAGCTCAATAAGGTTATTAAATATGCCTGTCCTTTAGTGTACAATAAGATACACGAGATGCCAATGAGGACGAGTGAATGAGAAACGGCAACGCGATTAAAGCGACGCTGTATGTATTTATAGTTATCACCTTGATACATATAGGAATCAGCATGGCAATACCGGCTTCCAGTTTTAATACCGGCTTTAGCTATTCAACACTCATGGAGGCCGACTCTCCAGAGGCCAAAGACACCGCACCCTTTCCGCCTCCGATGTATGTTGCGGAGCAGCGCGTTGGTATGCCCGACAATTTGAGGGTCTATTCGTTTATCGGGGGGCAGGCGCAAGAGCAGTTTTCCCGTTGGTACGTTGCTCGCGGTGATTTTTACATTATGACGGGTGGGTTTCCTTTTTTGGATGGCAATGCGGTGCAGGTGGAGGTTCAGTCGGAAAGCAGTATGCAAAAAAGGTTTGACTTAACAGATAGGGTAAATCCCAGAAATGTCATGGTCATAAGGAAAATACACCTTAACCGGGAGCGGGGACCATATAAGGTCAGAATAGTGGCAAAACAGGGAGCGGTCAGCAGTACTAACACATGGTTTGCAGTGTCTGAGCCGTTCGTTATTACGGGGAAGACGGGCGAATTGATGGCTGTTTTGAGGATTGTCCTTTCTGTGTTTGCCGCCGTGACATTGATACTGGGGCCGGGGCTTGCCATCAGGACATTACTATGGCAAAATTCAGTTTTTAGGGCGGCGGCGTTTATTGCTGTGCCGGGGGCGCTTGTTTTAGCCATATGCGGCCTGATATGCTGGAAGGAGGCTCTGAGGATAAATCCACAGTATATTGCGGCGGGGTTCAGCCTGACAATCTTACTTTTCTGTTTTTTTGTCATGGGTATAAGGAGTGCCTCCGCGTTAGTCTCAGATGTGGAGTGGAAGGTCATCGGCATTGTATTTATCGTCGTATTAATAGCGGCGGCAAAGGGGAGTTATTCTGTCGGGCCGTTTGAGGAGATGTATGGAGGGACCATATCAAGGACACTGGATGCCGGAGGGCGTCCTGACAGCAGGATTCAATACCATGTGGTGCAGTTGACGGGCAATGGACTTGACCCGTACAGCAGGGCGGGCAGTAGGTATTTCTACCCGTGGTCGTTTTCGTCGCGCACGCCTATGGGCGGGTTGACGGCTGCCTCTCTGGTGTTTTTAGCTGGTGGAAGGCCACCTCTTGGGATGCCTTCGCAGGCATGGGCACCTTTTGACAACGAGGGGTTTGCCGTATATCGGATTGCTATGATAGTGTTGTCGGCGGCGTGTCTTTTGGCCATGTTTAGTGTGGCCTCTGTGCTTGCTGACGAAAGGGCAGGGTATTTTATTGTGCTACTGATGGCACTGACGCCGTTTTTTATTCACGAGGTCTATTATTCATGGCCTAAACTTGCGGCGTCAGGTCTTGTTATGACGGCCTTATATATGGTCATTGTAAAACGCCCGCGGTTGTCCGGCCTTCTTCTTGGACTGGGGTATTTGTTTCACCCGATGGCGCTCTTATCGCTTCCCGTTATCCTGTTCGTTTTGATAACGGTGGAGGCGGACGGTTCACTCAGGGGTTTATTTTTCGTGAAATATAAAAAGATGTTGCTTGACGGAGGCATTATCGTCATAACCTGCGGGTTATTTCTTTTTTTCTGGGAAGTAGTTAACGTGGATTCTGATCGTCAGGCTTTTTTTCTTCAGTACATATTGATGTCCAATGAAAAGCTGGGTGCCGGGCCTTTGGCATGGTTTACTTCACGCCTTCAGTCGTTAGCCAATACTGTGGTTCCCCTTTACTTGTATATTCACACGGGTGGCGCACAAGAGGTCAACTCTTTGAATGGCCGGGTGCCAGGCATTATACCCTTTTGCTTTCAGTACTGGAATACGGTGCCGTTTGGTTTTGGGCTGGCGGCGGCTGCGTTATTTATAAAAAAGATGTATGACGGCGCGCGGGTGCATCCGATTGTGTTTACGGCGGTGGTGGCGGTTCCTTTTTTTGCCTTTGCCGTTTATTGGGGTTTTAATGTGACCGGTTTGATGCCGGAGGGGCTTCATGTGTGGGTGATGAGTGTGTTTTTGTTTATGGTATGGGTGTGGAGACCGTTGGTTATTACGAGGGGACAGTCCATCGTGTTGTCGCTGCGGGGGATTGAGGTATTGGTAATGCTTATAGCGCCCGTATGGTTTTCTATGGATAGGCGACTTGATGATATATATTATATTAACGATATTATCATGCTCGGTGTGATGCTTGGTGGGACTGCCATGCTTGTTAAAAAAACAATGGCAACCTGCTCATAATATTTTACAACATTATAACTATTATTTTACTGACAACAGCTTGTGTTGCATGTACCATAGGACGCTGTATACATTAAGTTGGTATGGAGCCGTTTTTCAAGCGGCGTTGTCGTACAATGAATTTCAATAGGAAGTGGTCTACGATGAAAAAACTCGTAATCGTGGCGCTGTCAACCTTAGTGTCTTTGCGGCATAATGCCATGGAAAGGCGCAAGTCGTTGTGAGGCGCTCTGTCTTGCCAACAATACGGATATGGCGATTAATTTTGTTTTAATGGACCCAACAGGCCAACGAAAGTTTATAAAGGGCAAGGTAAAAAATGAAAGCGAACCGCAGTGTTTCCCCGGTGGAAGCCCTACGCTTGGCGGTGCCAGGATTGTTGGCTTCTTTCATGTCCCCGCGGGCAATACAAGTCCATATTTCAACAATTACGTGGTGCCTATTACAGTACCTAAGAACGCTGATGTGGTATTTTCAATACTGAACGACCAGAATGGTATAAAAGATATGACCCAGGTCGTGGTAAAGGTTATTGATAACGGTACAACTTTATACAGCGGGCTGCCAACCGGGCCAACCCAGATGTTACTGAGAGGAGGAAATTAAGATGATAAGGTTTCGACTGAAAATCGTTGTAATAGCAGCATTGTTTATCGCAATGACCGCGAATATTGCGTTTGGTGGTTATATGGTTGTAAATGATACAACCGCATCCATTTCTGTGTGGGATAATAGCTGCAATCTTCATTGGTATGACTATGATTGTCTGAGTGCATCTGTCGCTTCTTATTCAAATGTAAGTTGCAGTGGCGTTGGATGTGCGTCCAACAATATAATTTGTTTCAATTATGGAAGTATTCAGAATTGTTGGACCGGGGCAAACGTAACGCCAAACGGTCTGATATATGTTTCGCCAACATGTTCTGGAAATGGAACTTGTAGCACTATCAATTCCTGCAGTGATATGTGGTGCCAGGTTTTGGATGATAATAACAATACACTTTATAATGGAGCATGTCAGGCTAACTCTTCCCAGTGTCAGCAGTGATAGCTTATGTTTAGTTATCCGCATAATTTATCTCAACAGCGGCAATGAGATGTGTATCTGGCAAGCGCGCCTGGTATAGTCGGGGATGAATGGAGATATAATCGGTTGCCATGGAAAAAGGGGAGGGCTAGCCTGTTAGCAAAGGTGCCGAGGAAGTCTCACTCCACGACATTTCTAACTGAACTTTTGCACCAAGAATATGGTGAATCTACCTTTACCGTGAAAATCCTACGGAGCTAGCACAACACTTTAACAATGCTTCCATAACTCCATTTCACCTCCTTCTCTTGTGGCCAGTTTTTGTTGTTAGGGTAGGAATTGTGGATTACCTTGCTTACACTTTCGTACAAGCAGGTCTTTTTACCGTGCGTCCTGTTGCCATATATGGCATGGACATGCGGGGGGTCGTGCCACAATCCCCAAGTCAGTTTAGTCATCGGGGTTTCTCCACCATCGACCGTTTCCCTCCCCTATTATAACTGGTTACCATGAAATGAGGAAATATTGCAGAATGACTACGTAATTTTCATGGGCGGGGGCGAATATTAACTCTATTCATGAAGGTTTAGTCCGTCATTCCGGCTTGTCCGGAATCTTATTGGGCGTGAGGACGTCGTGGAGAGACAGATTCCGGACGAGCCGGAATGACGACAAGACAAACAGGGTGGGGGCAATTTTTGTCGCGGCGTGAGCGATACCCTCAAAAATACCTTGATATAATAATCGTACAAAGGTTATCATAGCGATTATCTATAAAAAATTTTGGAGGTATTAACCAATGTTTGAGAATCTGGTGTGGGCAATGGGTTCGGCGCCGCCGTCCGGGCAAGCCGCGGGTGCCCCTGATATGTTTATGAGTTTCTTCCCGTTGATCGTTATTTTTGCGATCTTCTATCTGCTCCTCATTCGGCCACAGCAAAAAAAGGCAAAGGAGCATAAGGAGATGTTGAATAACGTCAAAAAGGGTGATAAGGTCATCACCTCCGGGGGTGTCTATGGCCTCGTGGAGAGCGTAGGCGACAATACTGTCGTCCTGAAGATTGCGGAGAATGTGAAAGTCAAATTCGGCAAATCCTTTATAGCCGCCGTACGGGTTAATCAGGAAGAGGACTGAGTTTCTGTCACTGCCTTGCGAGTTACCGGTATCGTTCACATTACGTTAAGGAGGTTTTTTTGTGAAAAAGAACATAAAGTGGCGCTTTTCTCTAATCGCCCTGGCGCTTGTGGCGTCGTTTATAGCACTGCTTCCCAATACGCCTGTTTATAAGTTAATGAACAAGGCTTACAGGGACTATATGCCGGACAAAGGTATTATACTTGGCCTTGACCTTCAGGGTGGAATCTACCTTGTCTTTGAGGTGGAGGGTGACAAGGCCGTTGCGCTCAACGCCAAAAGGACTGCCAGCGGCATTAATAAGCTCCTGTTGAAGAAAGAAATGAAGGCGGAGGCCACGGTAAGCGGCTCAGAGATAATTATCGTCCCCGCCTCCGCTGACGCAAGAAAGGTCGTTGAGGACGCGTATCCCACGCTTACCGCCAAAGAATCCGATGGCCGGTTGGTCTATACCCTCTCCGAAAAGGAAATTAAATCCATTAAGGAAAACGCGGTGGACCAGGCCCTTGAGACCATACGCAACCGCATAGACCAGTTCGGAGTTGCCGAGCCGGTTATCCAGCGGCAAGGGGAGGGCGAGATAGTTGTTCAACTACCCGGCGTAAAAGACCCCAAACGGGCGATTGATTTAATCGGCAAAACAGCCCAGCTTGAATTTAAGCTCGTTGATGACGAATCCAAACTGGCCGCCGAGGTTCCCGCCTCTGTCAAGCCAGCCGACGAGGAAGAGTTCATCGCGAAGATGAAGGAAAAAATCCCCGAAGACGGCGAGATACTCTTTGAAAGACACACTTCTAAGGATACCGGGGAGGTCACAAAGCGCCCGTATCTGCTAAAGAAAGAATCGCTTCTCACCGGAGATTTTCTGTCAGAGGCCAGAGTGGCCATTGATTCGCGCTTCAATACGCCGTATATCTCTGTGACTTTTAATCCTGAGGGGGCGAAGCTCTTTGAGGAGCTTACTGGAAAGTTCGTAAAGAAGCGTCTGGCCATTATACTTGACGGCAACGTGTACTCCGCCCCTGTGATTCAGGAGAAAATCTCTGGCGGAAACGCCCAAATCTCTGGGTCATACACAATGGAAGAGGCAAAAGACCTTGCCATAGTGTTAAGGGCCGGCTCTTTACCTGCCCCTGTGACCCTGCTTCAGAATATCACCGTGGGGCCGTCGCTTGGGTCTGATTCCATTGAGGCTGGCAAGCGGGCGGCGATGGTGGCGTTTCTCCTTGTGGCCGTGTTCATGGCCTTTTACTACCGCCTGGCCGGGGCTATCGCCGATGTCGCACTGGTTTTAAACATAGTTTTTCTTCTAGGCGCTATGGCGGCAATGAACGCCACACTGACAATGCCCGGCATTGCTGGTATTGTCCTTGCGATAGGTATGGCCGTTGATACGAACGTCCTTATGTTTGAGCGTATGAGAGATGAAATAAAACTTGGGAAGACCCCGCGGGCGGCGGTTGACTCAGGATACGATAAGGCGTTTCTGACGATTGTCGACTCACATGTAACCACACTCATAACGGCGGCGGTGTTGTTTCAATTCGGCACCGGCCCGATAAAAGGGTTTGCTGTTACATTGAGCATTGGTATAGCAATCAACCTTTTTACCTCTCTCATAGGCACGAAGGCCGTCTTTGACTACCTAAATACATCTAAGGAGGTTAGGAATCTCAGCATATGATTGAAATTATTAAACGAACCAATATAGATTTTATGGGGAAGCGATATATTGCCTTTATTGTCTCAGGGGTGCTGTCGTTAGTCGGCATTCTTGCCATCGTGGCGATAGCGCGTGGGACGGCGAATCTTGGGATAGATTTCGCTGGCGGCACGGCCGTTCAGGTCAAGTTTGACACTGTGGTTACCCTTCACCAGGTCAGGGCAGCCCTTGAAGGTAACGGTATAAAAGGGGCAGACCTTCAGGACTTCCCCTCGGCGAAGAAAGTGCTTATCGTACTAAAAAAAGCCGGTGAACACACATCATCATCAACATCGCCAACCTCTTCCCCGACGCTGTCGTCAATAGAGAAAGGGTTGTCTGACAAGGTCATTGAGGCCCTAACGAAGGGTTTTCCGGGTAACAAGATAACCGTGGATTCCATCTCTGAGATAGGCCCGAAGGTAGGTAAAAGGCTCAGGGTAGACGCACTGTGGGCGGTGATTGCCTCCACTGTTGGGATTCTCATATATGTTGGATGGCGCTTTCAGTTCAGTTTCAGCTTAGGGGCTACGGTGGCCACATTTCACGATGTCCTTGCCGTGCTTGGATTTTTTTACATCACCGGACTTGAGATAAACCTAATCCTCCTTACAGCACTCCTAACCATCGCTGGATATTCGCTAACTGACACAGTGGTCGTATTTGACAGAATCAGGGAAAACATGAGGGTGTTGTTGAAGGAGACCATTGACAGCCTCATAAACAGGAGCATTAATGAGGTGCTCTCAAGGACATTGATTACGTCTCTGACGGTGCTTCTGGCCTCGATAGCGCTGTTTATATTCGGCGGCGAGGTGCTGCATGACTTTGCGCTTGCGATGATTCTCGGTGTCCTTGTGGGCACATATTCGTCCGTTTTCGTAGCCAGTCCGGTCGTGCTGCTGTGGTCAGGGAATAAGCCGTTGATAAAGAAACAACGTTGACGCCATGCCTTCGATACAAAAGCGATGGCTGCTAAAAAGGACTAATAAGGATTTCTTAGAGTACTTTGCCAGGGAGTTGGACATGTCTCCGTTGGTTGCGCAGGTGTTGGTCAACCGTGACATCAAAACAACGGAGCAGGCGAGGGATTTTCTTCACTTAACGATAGATTCCATTGGCGACCCTTTTATGCTCTCCGGCATGGAAAGGGCGGCTAGTGAGATAAGCCGTGCCGTCGCACATTCAGAGAAAATATTCATCAGTGGCGACTATGACACGGACGGCACAACCGCGGCCGCAATATTAACTGAGACCCTTCGTGGCATGGGTGCCTCTGTTGAGTGTTTTATCCCGAGCAGGTTTAAGGACGGCTACGGGTTTCACGTACAGGCGGTTGAGAGGGCAAGGGAGCTGGGATGCTCTCTGATTGTGACAGTTGACTGTGGAATAAGCTCTTATATGGCCGTTGAGACGGCACGCCAGTATGGAATTGGCGTTATTATCACCGACCATCACGAGCCATATGTTGATGGCGGCGGAAGTGAGCTTCCCAGGGCGGTCAGCATAATAAATCCAAAGATAGAAGGGGATAACTCGCCGTTTCCAAATCTTACCGGTGCGGGAGTTGCCCTTATGCTCAGCGCTGCCCTGCTTTGCAGGCTGGACAAAGGCTTGCTGGATATGGCAGCCCTTGGAACCATAGCCGACGTAGCTCCTCTGACTGGTGAAAACAGGTTGATTGTAAAGGACGGCCTTAAGGTATTGCGAGATAGTAGAAGGCCTGGCCTTAGGGCGCTTATAAAATGTTCCGGCATCAATGGGCGTGTACCTGAGCCGGACATGCTTTCATACATGCTGATACCGAAAATCAACGCCGCGGGCAGAATGGACGACGCCGCCAATGTGGTGCGCCTCCTGCTGACAGAGGACCTGAATGAGGCGCAGACACTGGCCGAATATCTCACAAGGTTGAATCAGGAAAGGCAAAAAATAGAAGAAGAGGTTTTTCGTAGCGCATTAGCAAAATTAGAGGCCGTTAAACCTCAGGGCCGCGTAATAGTAGTGGCGGACGAAGGTTGGCATGAAGGTGTTATCGGCATTGTTGCCTCAAAGCTGGTGGATAGATTTAATCTGCCCAGCATAGTGTTTTCCATAAAGGGCGGCATTGCGAGAGGCTCCGCAAGGAGCGTTCCTGAGATAGATATATGCAAGGCCATCTCTTCGTGCACACAACATATAATTCAATTCGGAGGGCATAAACAGGCGGCGGGGGTGAAATTGAAAGCCACCAACATACCCTTGTTTGAACAGTCCGTCAACGAATTCGTAGAAGGGGCACGTGACGCCGACTCCTCGCCCACCATTACGATTGATGTGGACTGCTTTATTAAAGACGTGAACATGAAACTGATGTCCGAATTGTCGAGGCTTGCCCCGTATGGTTGTGGAAATCCCGACCCGATTTTCGGTTCGCGCGGCCTGTTGGCTATAAAACCCCGAATAGTAGGGAAGAACCACCTGAAGCTGAAACTAGGCCATAACGGCTTTGTCATTGACGCAATCGGATATGACATGGGCGGGCTTATAGATGACATCGAAAACTCTGAATGTGTTGACGCCGCATTTACTCCCATTATAAACGATTACAACGGTAGCCGCTGCGTTCAGCTCAACATCAAGGCGCTGCGGGCCAGCGAATGATGTCCCGGGTAAAACATGGCGAGATTTACGGGGTGAGGGGTGGTTACCCCCCTTCGTCTTTAATCCTTTATTTTTGAAGGTGCCATGTGTCAATCCTGAACTCGGCGCCGCCCTCTACGTTTGATACTGAGAGCTGCCAGCCCATGTTGGTCTCTATTATTGTCTTAGACATGTAGAGGCCGATGCCTGTGCCTTTGTCTGGTGGCTTGGTCGTAAAATATGGCTTGAATATCTTATCCATTACGTCTTCCGGGATGCCGCCTCCGGTGTCGCGTATGGTAATTGTGATATGGCCGCCGCTGTCTTTGCCAACGGTAATGTCAATCTTATTTTCAGTTCCTTTGTCTTTGCGGCTGAGTATAGCATCTTTTGAATTACTTATAAGATTTAATACAACCTGCTTGAATTCGTTTGGGTAGCCGGTTATGGTGAAATCATCCCCTTTGAGCCAGAGCTTGAGACCGATGCCGCTTTTAGCGAAATAGGGGGAGAACATGGAGATTACCTCTTCGACGGCGTCATTTACACCAAACCGAATCTTTTCTTTTGAGGGACGAAGGAAATTTCTGAAATCGTCGGCTGTCCTCTGCATAAATTCTGTCTGATTTGTTATTGTGGCCACTGAGGAATGCAGATATTCCTCGTCAAGCTCATTATGAGTAAAGGCGTCTTCAAGGTCTTGCGCCGTTACAGCGATTGCGTTTAACGGCTGCTTCCACTGATGGGTTATCATGCCCAGCATTTCACCCATTGCCGCCATTTTGGACTGTTGTACGAGCATCTGCTCACCGCTTCGGCGTTTAGCGGTCTCTTCTTCCACCTTTTCTTTTAATGACCTTTGCAGAAAGTACAGATTCAGGTGCGTGCCCACGCGGGAGATTACCTCATCCTTCTGAAAGGGCTTACAGATATAGTCAACCCCACCGCATTTGAACGCGTTGACCTTTTCGGCCACATCTGTCAGGGCGCTTATAAAAATCACGGGAATACCCGCCGTAATGGCGTTGGCCTTCAGACGGCGACAGACCTCGTATCCATCCATATCGGGCATCATTATATCAAGAAGGATTAAATCCGGCATGTGTTTAGCTGCCATATCGAGGGCCTCCTGCCCACCGTATGCCATCAACACCACAAACCCGGCGGACTGAAGCTGTACCGAGAGCAGCTTTACGTTTATCGGCTGGTCGTCAACAGCCAGAACGCACCCCTTATTTTCCATCAGCCTGCCCCGTATAGAATGACGAAATCGTCTCCAGAAATTCCTTATACCTTATAGGCTTGGACACATAGCCGTCGCATCCGGCCTCTCGCATACGCTGCTCATCTCCCTGCATCGCAAAGGCCGTAAGGGCAACCACCTTAATATGCCTTGTTGAGTTGTCCTGCTTTAATATCGTAGTAGCGGTAAGGCCGTCAATGCCTGGAAGCTGAATGTCCATCAGAATGACTGTGGGTTGGGCCTCTTCGGCAATCCTGATTCCATCGGTGGCGTTGTCGGCCTCAAACACCGTATAGCCGCTTCGCCGGAGGACCTCCGACACCAGTTTCATGTTTAAGGGATTATCCTCTACAATCAGGATTTTCTTCATATCTTGACATCCGGCGTCTGCGTTTGCACAGGGCCTCTGCCCCGCATAGCCCGCCTTGCCTCGGCAATCAAGTCCACCTTGTCAAACCGCCCCTTATTTACAATCTTAAGGACATTATGGTTCAGCTCCTTACGGTCTTCCTCTGTTATTACCTTAGCGGTGAGGATTATGATATATATCGACGCTGTTTCAGGGGCTTCTTTCAGGCAGCGCACGACGTCAAAGCCTGTCACCTCCGGCATCATCAAATCAAGCAGCATCAAATCCGGCAGCTCGCGTCTTGCCGTATCAATGGCCTCCTGCCCGCCGTATGCCCTGAATACCGCGCAGTTTTCATTCTGAAGATAAAGGGATACGATTTCAACCGCCTTAGGGTCGTCATCCACCACTAGCACCTTTAATTGACGTGTCAGGTCTTCGGGCACAATTCCGATTTGCCTGACGGCCTCAATAAGCTCATCCTTTGATACCGGCTTTTGCAGCACATTGGACGCCCCAAGGGAAAAACCCTTCGATTTGTCGTTCAACATAGATATAATAAGCACAGGGATACGTTTTGTGGCCTCGCTTTCCTTTATATGCTTAAGAAAATCCAACCCGTTCATGTCTGGAAGCATGATATCAAGGGTGATAAGGTCGGGGATTTCCTGCGCCGCAAGGGCAAGCCCTTCCTCGGCGGTTGAGGCACGAATTGTCCTATAGCCCTCTGAGCCAAGCTGGATACATAAGAGTTCGGCTGACTTCATGTCGTCCTCTACGATAAGCACAAGCGGCTCTTTTATTTCTTTGAGTAATTGTTCGGGCGGTGAGTTAAGACCTTCCTCTGCCGGATGGCTAATCTCTGTCTGTTGCACATCAGACACCTCCTCCCTGTAAGGGATGTTGAAGGTAAACTTGCTGCCCTTGCCCTCCTCGCTCTCAACGCCTATCGTACCGCCGTGCAGCTCAACCAGCCGTTTCACCATCGCAAGCCCTAGCCCTGTGCCCTCATATTTTCGCGAAAGCGAGCCGTCTATCTGCTCAAATGGCCTGAAGAGTTTCTTCATTCCCTCTTCTGACATGCCGATTCCCGTATCGGTTACGGATATCTCAAGGAATTTTCTGTTATCCACAGTGATGATGTCGGCTTTTAGGGTTACCGTCCCTTTGGCGGGGGTGAATTTAACCGCGTTGGAGAGCAGATTATAGACGATTTGTTTGAATTTCCTCGCGTCTGCGAACATATGACCAACAGATTCCTGTACGTTGAGTTTGATGGCTATATTGTGAGCGTGAGCCTTTTCTTTTATTATTGAGAGGCTGTTTTCAAGCATATAGGGGATATCAAGCCTGTCAAGGTCAAGGGTCATCTTGCCGGCCTCTATCTTTGAGAGGTCAAGAATGTCGTTAATAAGAGATAACAGGTGTTGGCCGCTGGTAAATATATCATTTATATATTCCTTCTGGCCATCTCCAAGGTCGCCCAGTACGCCGTCTTTGAGAATCTCCGAAAACCCGATAATCGCGTTAAGCGGCGTTCGGAGCTCATGTGACATGTTTGCCAGGAACTCTGACTTCAGCCTGTTTGACTCCTCAAGTTGGGTATTCTTTCTGGCTATCTCATCGCCCCTTAATTTTACCTGCTCTGTAAGCTCTTTCATATCATTATACTGCCTCAGGCTCTGGAGGGAAATGCCGATGTTTATCGAAAGCCGCTCAATAAACCCCCTGTCAAGGTCGGTAAGCGGGATGACTGACGCCACCACAAGGACACCCATTACCATTCCCTGATGGAAGACGGGCTGGACGATTACGGCCTGAGGGGTTATTGAGATAAGCCCCGTTTCTATAGTAAGGGGAAAGTGTTCGCTGCCTGTTATCTCAATGGCGCGTCCGCTCACAATTGACTGTCCGACTATCCCCTCTGAAAGGCCGAATTCCTTTCTTAGAGAGCCTGACACACCGTAGGATGAGTCACACACGAGCAACCCCGCCCACTCGTCGTATGAATAAAAGGCGAGGCTGGGATACGACAGGGACTCTGACAGCAGCGCCAACATATCCGATATGGCCTGTTTCTGGTCGAAGGTCGTGCTGAATATAGACATTGCCCTGGCATACACCGAATCGTAACGGGACCTTGCCTCAAGCTCGGCGTTCTTTTTAGAGGCCTCAGCCTCCGCTATTTTTCTCGCCGTTACATCATTTTTTATCGCCACAAAATGCGTCACGGTTGCGTTTTCGTCTTTTATCGGGGTAATCGTCGCGTCTTCATAGTAAATCTCGCCGTTTTTCTTTTTGTTGCTGAACTCGCCGTGCCAGATACTCCCGCCAATAATGGTATCCCATAGCTCCTTATAAAATGACCTCGGCTGGAGGCCTGATTTGAGCATCCTAGGATTCTTTCCTATCGCCTCCGCGCGGCTGTAGCCGGAGGCACGCTCAAAGGCCGGGTTGACGTATTCAATAGCCCCGCCGCGGTCTGTTATCACTACCGATTCTGATGACTGTTCTATGGCGTTGGAGAGTTTCTGCATCTCCATCTCTGTCTTTACCCTTTCTGATATGTCGCGCATTATGGCGTTAAATACCCTGCCCGTCTGTGTAATGCTTTCACCTACGGAGATGTCAACATCGAATATCTCGCCGCTTTTCCTTTTTGCCTTTGCCCTGACAACTCTGCCCATTACCTTTTTTACGCCTGTTTCAAGGTAATTCTCGACATACTGGTCATGATTAGAATGAAATGGCTCAGGCATAAGACAATTGACATTCGTGCCAATAACCTCGTCAGCCCGATAGCCAAATATCTTCTCTGCCCCTTTGCTGAAAAGGATTATCGTATTGTATTCGGGGTTGATTGAGACAATCGCGTCCGCGGCGCTGTCAAAAAACGACTGCATCCTCGAATTTGTGGTAGACAGTTCTATTGTCCGCTGCTGAACCCTCTCTTCCATTTCTTTGAAAGACCGTCCTATGGTCCCTGTCATGATGTTAAAACGTTCCGCAAGCACCATCAGCTCGTCTGCCGCCTGAATTTCGACCAAAGACAAATAATCGCCACCGGTTATTTTCTCCGTATCCCGAATCAGCGCCGCTATCGGCTTCAGCACCCTGCGCCGCAAATAAATCAGATTAGATATCATCAACAAGACGCCTATCGCCGTGAGAACATATCTGGTCCAGATAAAAATCCCCTCCGCCTTCTCCACACTGTTTACCAGATGTGTTACAACCCCATCAATGTCCACCTCGACGAAATCGTGTATCTTCTTTCCCTGTTCCCGCAAAAGACTCGCCCTGTCTTGTGGCGACGCAATAAAAATTGACTCAAGTCCGGGCTTAAATTCCTCATCCCAGCGATGGATTATGAATCTGAGCTTTTTATCTGATTCAGGGTCTGAAACTCGTACAAGATCGTATTTGACGCTGCCGTCTTTAAGGGCGTTGAGGATTTCCTCGAATCTGCCCATTTCCATTTTTACGTGTCCGAGGGCCTCTTCCTTTTGCGGGGATTGTTCATCGAATGCCTTCTTAACCATATATACTATCTGAAACGCCCTCATCCTCTCTGAACCGGCAAGGTTTATAGCCTTGCTGAAACCATTGACCCTGGACGAAAACCACATCCCGCTCACAATGAAGGCTATAAAGATAAGAACTATGGAGGCAAAAATCAGGTGAAAAGACCTCCTCATCGGTGTAAACGTGCGCTCAGGAGTTTTATTAATCTCTCTCATTTTTTCTCACTCCCTGACAAAAAAGTGTCTCCACACGGCTCGCCTTGCCGTCATTCCGGCTTGTCTGGAATCTGTCTCTCCACGACATCCTCAAGCCAAATAAGATTCTGGACAAGCCGGAATGACGGACTAAGGGTAAATTCACTATTCCTCGGTGCGAAGGTTCAGTTAGAGATGTCGTGGGGTGAGTCATTTTTTATAATTCCTCATATTTTGAATTGCCTCAGCCTTTCAGCCTTTCATATACCTCTTCAAACTGCGAAGCGGCCTCTATAAATGCCTTGAGCACGTCGGGGTCAAAATGGTGCGGCATCGTTCTGCCATCGCCCTCAGTGATTATCTGGTATGTCTTAGTGTGGTCAAATGCGGGTTTATACGATCTCGCGCTTCGGAGCGCGTCGTACTGGTCTCCTATGCTGATTATCCTGCCTTCTATGGGAATCTCAATCCCCTTCAATCCCGCCGGATAACCTGAGCCATCCCATCTTTCATGGTGTGTTACGGCGATGGTCTTCGCTATTTCAAGTTTGCTATGTTCACCGATTATCTTAGTGCCATAAAAAGTATGGCTTTTCATGGCGGTGAATTCCTCATCGGTGAGCTTTCCCTTTTTCTTGAGAATATCGGGGTGTACGTGGATTTTGCCTACGTCGTGAAGCGGGGCCTGAACGCGCATAGCGCTGACAAAAGATTCGTCCATGCCTAAAATCTTTGCCGTTATGGCGCTGTACTCCCCAACCCGTATTATATGGTTTCCTGTATCCTCGTCATTGGCCTCAGACGCCCTCGCAAGGGCATATATGGCATACTCGAAGGCGTTTTCTGTTTCTGACAACTGTAGCGACAGTGACCGCAAAAACAGGCCCTGCATCACAAGATTCTTTAAGATAGCGGTGTCGTATTTCTTAATCGGCCTACCGTAGTTAAGCGCAAACACGCAGAAATTCCCACCAAAATACCAGATAATGTTCGAGACCTTAATACCCTTTGACTCCAGAATTGAAACGAAGGCGTCTATCCCCGCCTCGCTCATGTCGTTTTTGTTCGCGCAGGAGAATATCTGTTCTCTGGTCTTTAAATGTGGGCAGTTGTCGCAGTTGAGATCTATGGCTATAGACGACCTTACCACCTTGCCGTCTATTGAATCATACTTAAGCCAATGCCAGTTACTGAACTCATCAATCGTATGTATAATAACTATATTGGGTTTATCCCGCTCCAGCGCTGTTTGCCTTATAAGCTTGCCTACGATTCTATCTATATTAGATATGTAGCTGAATTTACCCGGGTCAAAATCCTGCATCACCTGTTCGCCAAACGAGGTCAAATCTCCTATGCAGTTATAGGCGAAAAGCAGGTTATCGTTTAGTCCCTTCATCTTGAGGAGCATTTTGATTCGCGCAAGCACCTCAGCCGGGTCAAACGGCTTCGATATAAAATCCTCTGACCCCGCCTCAATGCCCCTTATCCGGCTCTCGGTATCGGTCAACGCCGTTATCATAACAACCGGTATATTCTTATACCGCTCGTCTTCCTTTATCTCCTTGCATACCTCAAAGCCGTCCATACCGGGCATCATAACATCCATGAGCACGAGGTCAATCTTATGTTCATCAATTACCTTAAGGGCGGCAAGGCCGTCCTCAGCCATCTTCACATCATAGCCCTTGTGGACTAGTATGGCGTTGAGGAGTTTCAGATTCAACGGCTCATCATCAACACACAAAATAACCGGCCTTCGGTCAGTCATAATCCTCCCATGCGTATCTTCAATAGTCACATTCTAATTAGCTTGTTAACTCATTGAAAAAGCGGGTTTGTTGCTTTCCTTTTCGGTTTCGTACAAGGACATTGCCACCTCCATTACGCGCTCTGCCCATCTCTCGTCGTCTTTGTTTAATTTCATCTCTATGGAGAAATCCCTTATGTCGGGTACTGTTAGTTTGTAGGGGTTTTTTACGCTTTCGGGGTCTATGTAGATGTGGCGGAGCTGATGTCTTACTA
>JADFYL010000121.1 GCA_015233045.1 Nitrospirota bacterium
GGTCTTTCAAACAGGGATGTCTATGTCGAGGTGATAGCCGACCCATACCATCTCCATCCCGGCACTATTGAGCTTATATTTGCCGCCAAACCGCCGGATAAGATAATCATCGTCTCTGATTCGGTCAAGGAAACGGGGACTGTTGACGCCGCGATTACCGGCGCAAACAAGACCCTGCTTGGCGGCAATGCAACCATAATGGAGTCAGCAGTGCGGCTTATGCGGCTCGGATTTGGCGAAGATAGAATAATGAGGTGCGTTACGTCCAATCCGGCGCGGTATTTGTCGCGGTGACAACTACACAAACAGTCTCATGGGGGGGGTGACACTCTGTTAGAAAAACTAAGCAGCCTGAATAAAGCGCTTGAGGGGGCATCCCTTTCCGGGCGTCTTGACAGATACAGGGGTATTATAGCCTTCGCGGTTGTCATCGTGCCTTTTCTGTTGACGCGCCTGCCGTTTTATCTCTATTATCCGATGGTAACACTGACGCCTGACAGTTGGACATATGCCAGGCCGGCGTATTTTATGTTGCACGGCGCGCTGCCGCAATTTGACCATCGCACGCCGGGGTTTCCGCTATTCATTGCCATGTTATTTAAGATATTTACAAACCCTTCTGATTTGACAATTGTTTTGGCGCAGGGCATTATAAGCATATCTTCGCTGCTTTTTTTGCTCTATGTCATAAACAGGAAATATCCCGGTGAGGCGATTTATGCGGCTGTGGCGATAGCGGGATATTCGACATCCATAACCTTTCTCTGGTATGAGTCGAATTATATGGCCGAGAGCCTTTATATAAGTTTTCTGGTCTTGTTTTATGCCTTTTTGATACTGGCCCTCCACAACAAAAGGGCGTTAACGTGGATGGCGGTTTCGTTTATAATGGGCTATATTGTATGGATAAGGCCGGCGGGTCTGTTTATACTATTAATAGGGGCGGGGGCGGCGGCATTGCTTATTAAGAACCGTTACCCTAAGAAGACGATAGCCGCGCTAATAGTTCCCTGTGCCATGATGCTTGTCATCCTGGCTGGGTATAACCGCTTTACTATTGGCTCATTTACGGTATCGCCGTTTGGTCCGCACAATCTTTTCAGCCTGACGATACCCTTTATGCAAACAGATGGAAGACTCCCTACCGATGTAAATAAGGCAATCGTCGAAAGCGTCAACAAAAGGGTCTCAGATGAGCAGAGGCGCATAGTAAGGGATTCGTGGGACATCAGCGCGCTCCACGAGGCCTTCGACACGACATATGCGTATAACCTTGCCATTACGTTTGAGTTTCTAAAATCGGTGAAGCCAAAAAAGGCCAACCCTGCCACGCCGATGATGGGTTTGTATCCGGTCTTAAACGAGATTGCGATGGTTCAGATTAAGAAACGCCCTTTGATATACATGAAGTTTGTGGGTGTAATGTTCGGGTATTACCTCACAAACATACGGCTTGAGGAGGCCGACATTGAAGGGGGCAAGAATATCTATGAAAAAATCATTCCGTATGCGGCCTATGCGTTAATTGCCTACCATAACACGATTCGCGAATCGTCAGACAGACAACCCCTCGGCGACAGGGCAGTCGTAGCGTGGACGTTAAACGAATACCTTAGCCCGTTTCCGCCTAAGATGGAAAACGTGTTCCTGTTCCACTCTGGTGTTGGCGATAACGTAACCACGCTTTTGTCAGTCAACGATGTGAAGACCCCGCTGATGGCGGCAAGCATTATGTATCGGAGGTACCATTGGCTGATTTTCAGAAATGTCCTGTGGGTGGGCGTGTATGTTGTGGTGTTGGCGTATGGAGTATGTGTGTTATTGCGGCGAAGGTTTATGGATAGGGACGCGTTTATTATCGCGGCACTGTGTGCGGCTCCTTTGTTTTCAGCACTCCTTACGTCAGCGGTAACAACGGCGAGTGTGCGTTATAGCTGCCCGGCCGAGATTGGTTATTATCTGCCTGCGGCACTGCTTCCAATATTATGGCGGCAACACACATGAACGCGAGAGCCGGTTTCAGCAGAGATATTTTTTCGGTTCCTGTGATAGTTGCCGCGCTTGGGTATTTTGTTGATATCTATGACCTCATTCTCTTTGGGATTGTGAGGGTTCAGAGCCTTAAGGCTATCGGGGTAGAGGCATCGGAGATACTGAATAAGGGGATTTTCCTGTTTAACATGCAGATGGCGGGAATGCTCCTGGGTGGGTTTTTATGGGGGATAATCGGGGACAAACAGGGAAGGGTAAAGATACTCTTCGGGTCAATATTTTTGTACTCCGCGGCGAATATCGCCAATGCCTATGTTAGCTCCACAGGGGGCTACGCCCTATGGAGGTTTATAGCCGGTGTAGGCCTGGCCGGAGAGCTTGGCGCCGGGGTCACGCTCGTGCTGGAAAACCTGCCCAAAGGCGTCAGAGGCTACGGGACTATGATTGTCGCCACCGTCGGGGTCTTGGGCGCCATCTTAGCTAATGAGATCGCAAAGACTTTTGATTGGAGGATGGCCTACCTAATCGGAGGCGGACTTGGCATGGCTCTGCTCATACTGAGGATTGGCGTCTGCGAATCAGGGATGTATAAGCAGATAGCGTCAAGCAATGTCAGCAAGGGAAACCTCCTCATGCTGTTTACCAGCAAGAGGTGTTTTTTCAAGTACATGAAGACCATACTGATAGGGCTTCCAATATGGTTCTCTGTGGGAATACTGATAATACTGTCGCCTGAGTTTGCTGGGGCGATGAGTATCTCAGGCACGGTCAATGCCGGTGAGGCCCTGATGTTCTGTTACATGGGCCTTGCATTTGGGGACTTTGGCAGCGGTTTTTTGAGCCAATACCTTCGCAGCCGACGAAAGGTCGTGTTGTTGTTTCTTATTCTCAGTTCAGCCGCGGTAGGAGGATTCTTTATGCTTGGCGGGGTCAGCAGCGCCGTGTTTTATACGTTTTGCGGCTTCATTGGCTTTGCCGTGGGCTACTGGGCAATATTCATAACCATAGCGGCAGAGCAGTTTGGCACAAACATACGGGCGACTGTGGCCTCCACTGTGCCAAATATAATTCGCGGTATGGTTATACCAATTACCGCTGTCTTTCAATTCGCGCGGGAGTATATAGGAATACTAAAGGCGGGAGCGGCCGTCGGCATATTGTGCATGGCCATTGCCTTTTACGCGTACTATCATCTTGAGGAGACCTTCGGCAAAGACCTTGATTACGTCGAGTTATAATATTTATTTTAAAAAAAACACTTGACATACAGACAGGCAATATGTTTAAATTGCATAATGATAGGGTTTTACGTAGCAGCGTTAAACCGATTAATCATAAATATCAAATGGTTGTAGTAAAAAAGATGAGTTTGGCTCATTATCATCATTCAATAAGGAGGTATCATAGACATGAGAGAGAAGTTATTTATTCTTATTGCGTTCGTTTTAGTGTGTTGCGGCATAGTCTCAGGACAGGCTTTTGCGTCGAGGAATTCATCCACGGCCACCGTTGGCCAGACATGTCAAACCTGTCTACAGGATGGCCAGACAGACCAGTTAACAGGGGACGATAGTCCGGGCGAACAGCAAGCAACAGGGTTCTTCAAGAAGATGCGAAATAATGTCTTTTCATATTTACAGCAAAATGTCCCATTTATATCAAGGGTGTACATCGGTATGGGCTATCGAAGCGCCTCAAATCCCGACACTACCGGCGAGTCTGACTGCTCTAACCTCGTCAACGCCATAACGAGGAACAGTTTAATTGGAACTGATTATGATTTTGCGCCAAATGGCATTTCCTCACAGGATTTACGAGAGAATTGCCAGTATGTTTCACTGTGGGACCTAAAGCCTGGTGACCTCATCTTTTTCTCCAAGGGCAGAAGGCACAACATTATATACCACGTCGGCGTCATAACGAAAGTCCTGTTCGGCACGGTGCATTTCGTTCACGCGTCAAGTAACTACGGCGTGGTCGAAACCGTCTCCGGTTCTGAGACATGGCGGCATTACTGGGGAAAGAAGCTGCATTCCTTCGGCAGATGGAAGCCGGATGTCTTTATTAAAAAATCGGCCGCATAAAAGATTAAAGACGAAGGGGGGTTACCCCCCTTCACCCCATAAATCTCGCCACGCTTTATATATTGCGTTTGGGCTGCCGCCCGCTGGCGGCTTCAGTACTCCGGCTAATGGAAGTTGAAGCTTTATACTTAGCAAAAAATAAAAAGATGCTTAAGGCGGTGAAAGACGCTGAAAAAGCGGCTTTATTAAACAACATGAGCGTGTTGATAAGCGGCGAGGACAGCTTTGGAAAAGAACTCATCGCCAGAAGGATTCACTCAGAAAGCCAAAGGAGACACAAGCCCTTTCTAACAATAAACACATCTGGCACCGCGGTTGATATTGCCGAAATGGAAATCTTCGGATGGAAGATGGACACCTCCACCGGCGCTAAGGAAGACAAAACCGGCATACTCGCCAAAACCAATGGCGGCACTCTGTATATTGAGGACATTGCCGGGTTAGACAACAATCTCCAGACAAAGCTCTGCAAGTTTATTGTAGAAAAAAAGTACCGTCCTCTCGGAAGTACCCGTATTATTAAGTCCGACACAAGGGTCATAGCTTCCACAAGCAAGAAACTATCCGAGTCGGTGAAAAAAGGTAATTTTAGGGAAGATTTATACAAGATATTCAAATCATTGGAGATAAAACTGCCTCCTCTAAGGGAACTGAAAGAAGACCTGCTGCCAATGGCCTCGTATTTGCTCGACTACTATAGAAAGAAATACGAAACCGGCCACAAAGAATTTTCGGCCACGGCAATTAAATTCATAACAGGCTACGACTGGCCGGATAACCTGAGAGAACTATCCCTTGCCGTAAAAAAAGCCGCAATACTCTCCGACACGCCTATTATCCAACATAACGATTTAATCCTTGACGTCCCATCCAAATACTCTATCTACGAATTTCTTGATGAGAAGCTCAACAAATACCTCTCCGACATCGGTGAAATCAAAACCGGCGGCCTCTATGAGGCAATAATATCCGAAGTGGAAAAATCCCTTTTAGCCATAGTCTTAAGAGAAACTAAGGGCAATCAGCTTAAATCGTCTAAGATACTCGGCATAAATAGAAATACACTGCGGTCAAAAATCAAACAATACGACATAAAATCCTAAACCAGTACTACATAAAACCTTAAATACGGCGCGCAAGCCTAAATACGGCGCTTGCCTTTATCGGTGCCCTCTGTTAAACTAACAGCGCTATGAACCAATCGCAAAATGCTGTGACTGTCAGTATCTACAACATTCTGGATTCCCGCTTTCACGGGAATGACAGACAAGGAAAGACGGAATCAGGTTGTCATTCCTGCGAAAGCAGGAATCCAGTATTCAAAGGTGGACATAAAAGGGACACATTTATTCATTTTGTAATTGGCTCCTATGGCAAAAGTATGTAGAGACCGCGTGATGGAGGGAAGATGCTCGTAATACCGGCGATAGATTTAAAGGATGGCTCATGCGTGAGGCTCCTGCAAGGCAGAAAGGAAGACGTGACAAAATACTCTGAGGACCCTGTTGAGACGGCCAGAAGGTGGGTGCGCGAAGGGGCAGAGCTGATACACATAGTTGACCTTGACGGGGCGTTTACAGGGCAGCAGAAAAATCTTGAAAGTATAAAAAATATAAGAAAGGCTGTTGATGTGCGAATTGAGGTAGGGGGCGGCATACGCGATTTGAAGAGGATAGAACTGCTTGATTCAATCGGCATAGACAAGATAATACTTGGCACAATAGCAATCAAAGACCCCGAGCTGCTTCGTGAGGCGTGCCTGAAATACCCGAGTAAGATAGTGGTTGGCATAGACGCAAAAAAGGGACGCGTTGCCATCAGGGGATGGGAAGAGGTCACTGAGACCACGGCAGCCACCCTTGCCAAAGAGGTGGAAGATTCAGGCGCGTCGGGGATTATTTATACGGACATAGCAAAGGACGGGATGCTCATGGGCCCAAACGTAGAGGCCACCGCGGAGATAGCCAATCTCGTAAATATCCCCGTTACGGCCTCAGGCGGTGTCGCTTCACTAAAGGACATAGCCCACCTGATGACAATAACCGGCCTGTACGGCATAATAACCGGCAAGGCGGTCTATTCGGGCGCTATCGCATTAGCTGAGGCCATAGCCCTCGTCAGGAGGGGGTAGCTGCTGTGATAGCAAAGAGAATCATACCGTGTCTTGACGTCAGGGATGGAAGGGTTGTAAAGGGGATAAACTTCGTAAACATTCGGGACGCCGGCGACCCCGTCGAAAACGCCGTGTTTTATGACGAACAGGGCGCCGACGAGCTGACTTATCTCGATATAACCGCCTCACACGAAAAACGTAAGATAATGCTTGACGTAGTGGAAAAGACCGCTACGGACGTATTTATCCCGCTGACTGTCGGAGGTGGCATAGGCTCCCTTGACGATATTCGTGACCTGCTTAACGCCGGCTGCGACAAGGTGTCAATAAACACCACAGCGGTCAACAACCCCGAATTCATAGCTCAGGCCTCGGCACGCTTCGGAAGCCAGTGCATTGTGGTGGCGATAGATGCGAAACGGCATATTGCAGATATGAGCGGCACGGGCGGAGGTCTGCCAGACTGGCTAAAGGGGAGTGAATCTCTGTCATATCTTGATATTACAACGCAGGGGGATTCGGCCTCGTGGGAGGTTTATACGCACGGCGGCAGGCGGGCAAAGGGCATAGACGCGGTCAGGTGGGCACGCTACATGGAGGAAATTGGCGCCGGTGAGATACTCCTGACGAGTATGGACAGAGACGGCACAAAAATCGGCTACGACATAGAGCTGACCCGCGCGGTATCGGAGGC
>JADFYL010000122.1 GCA_015233045.1 Nitrospirota bacterium
GGTGATCAACCAGTCTATCTTAACCGATTGTCCCGTTTAAGGGATCCACTATAGAGAATGAGCGATGGAAGACACGTGTTGGATAAAGGACGAGCACGGGAGATTTCAGGGTAGAAGGCCGGGATGCAAAATGGAGAAGGCCGACAGCGGCGTGTTGCCCGTTGCAGATTCAACGGGGGATAACGCCGCAGAGGTTAATGATTATAAAGTAGTTGACGCCGCTTTTTATTACACTGATTTGGAAAAACAAGTACGGGAGATATTGAGAAAACCTGAATCTCAAAGGACCAAAGAAGATAATGAATTGATACAGAAATATTTACGTGGCAAGGCTGCAGAGGTGGGAAAACAATGGAAAGACACCATTCTGACAAATGCGCTGACATTGATGTTTGGTGCTGAATCCGTACCGGCTATTCTTGCTGCCCTTGCGATGGGTATAGCATTGGATGAGCTGATGAAATATGCCGAGGAGAAGTTTCCAGGATATGGAGCGCTTGGCGTCATGCTTGCCGCGATTATTTTAACTGCAGCTAAAGTCAAATTAGATGCTCAAGCAGCAGCAAAAGCAGAACAAAAGGTTGAGGCAGCCGTGGCAAAAGAAAAAGCAGCGGTTGAGGCGGCGGAAGCAAAAAAAGCAGCGGCAGCAGAGAAAGCAGCAGCAGAGAAAAAGGCGGCTGAAGAGGCTGCGAAAAAAGAAGCTGCAGAGGCAGAACAAAAGGCGGCGGCTGAGAAAAAAGCGGCGGCTGAGGCAGAGAAAAAGGCTGCTGAAGAGACTGCGAAGGCAAGTGAAAAGATTGGCGGAATATACGATGAAACAGCGAACAACTATAAATATGACCCCAAGGCTGAAGCGCAAAAGAAGGCAAATATAGTGAATTCTGGAGATGTGACTGCTGATGATGCAAAGACGGTGAATGAGTTGGCTAAAAAGGCAGGGTCCTCAACAGATGTCACTGGATATAAAACAGAGGTCTCGCAGTGGGATATAGAGCATTCGATGGAGGGACATGCTGAATATGAAGTTAAGAAAAAAATCAGCGATGAAAAAGAGGCCGCTGGTGAGACGGTAAGGAATAAGTATAAAATTCCTGAGGAAAAACGTGTTGTAGAGGGCGGCAAGCACAATGTATCTCTAACAAAAGAGGATTACCAAAATATACCAAACTATCGTAAGGAGGCGATTGAGCACGGCAGCCTGGAGTTTCAACCAAAAACAGGGAATCAGACATTTGAAGCGGTTAAGTACAAGATACCACAAAGTGATGGGGTTATACACATGGTTTACAGGATCAACCCCGTTAACGAGAAAATGACTTTTGTGACGATGTGGAAAGTAGGATATAAATAAAACAACCAGTATCTCGATAAATAAAGGAGTTCTAACGATAGCGAACAGAAGTATTTCTAATAGTTACTGTCTTTATGTATAATAAGACATATCATAAAAATAAATAAGGAGGATAAAAATGACTTTTAATAAGAAGGCTATAGATATATTTGGGGTAAATTGTGGTACGTGGTCACTAATGGAATACGAAGACTATGATGTTGGGGATATGTTTAGCAGCGCATTAACTTTTATAGATATTCAAATGGAACCGTCCCAAAGCGAGTCAAAGTCACTGAAAAAACTTGACATAAATCTTTATGAGGGAGTAGGCAAAATATTTACCATAGACAGTTATGGTGACTACCCAACGTTGGTATTTGACTGTGGAATATACGCATTCTCAATTCATAGTAGACTTCCTGAGGGAATCGAAAGCGGCTCGTATGTGAAGATGCGATTTTATCTCGTATTCGATGAGGGCCGTTTCGATCATCTTACTATGGACAGTGAATGGCTTTGGAAGATTATCCCAGAGATGGTATATGACTGGAAAATAAAAGATATACTGATATGGACAAGAGAGGGTGAAAAAGGAGAGAAATATTTTGAAAATCTGCCGGTTGCATATACATCTCCTGACGGCGAAATATATAAAAGAATCAGAGGAACCGATGCTTATAACGACACTGGAGGTTATGCTACCAATTATATTTTGATATGTGAGATGCTGTGACGCGCTAAGACGTTACCGTCCACTTCACATAACGGGAGGATAGCGATGACTTTTAACAAGAAGGCTATAGACATATTTTGGATTAACTGCGGTGGAATGTCACTTAGGGAATATGGAGACCGTAATGTTGGGGATACGTTTTTCAACGTGTTAACCTTTTCATATACTGAAATGGAGCCGTCTGAAAGCGTGACGAAGTCACTTAGGAGAGTTGACATAGATATTTATGAGGGAGTAGGCAGGATATTTGACATATCCAAAGATAATGGACCAACATTGTTATTTGACTGTGGAATATACGCATATTCTTCAGATGCTACACTTCCCGAGGGAATCGAGAGCGGCTCGTATGTGAAGATGCGATTTTATCTTGTCTTCGATGAGGATTATTTTGGTCAGCTTCGAATGAATGGTGAATTTCTTTATAAGGTTATCCCAGAGATGCAATACGACTGGAGAGTGAAAGATATACTGATCATGATAGAGGAGGAAATTGGAAAGAAGAACTTTGCAAAACTGCCCGTTGCTTATACTTCTTCTAAAGGAGAAATATATAAACGCATCAGAGAAACCAACGCATATGAGGACTGTGGGGAAGATTTCAATACCAGTTATATTTTGATATGTCAGATGCTGTGACATGTTAAGATATTACCGTATAACGTGACGGGAGAGGGAGGATGAAGATGACTTTTAATAAGAAGGCTATAGAGATATTTGGAGTAAATTGCGGTACGTGGTCACTAATGGAATACGAAGACTATGATGTTGGGGATATGTTTAGCAGCGCCTTAACTTTTATAAATATTCAAATAGAACCGTCTCAAAGCGAGATAAAGTCGCTGAGGAAACTTGACATCAATATTTATGAGGGAGTAGGAAGAATATTTGCCATAGACGACTATGGAAATGAGAACGTATGGGTATTTGACTGCGGAATATACGCCTTCTCAATTGATAGACTTCCTGATGGAATCAAGAGCAGCTCGTTTGTGAAGATGCGATTTTATCTTGTCTTCGATGAGGACCGTCTTTGGCAGCTCAGTATGAATGGTGAATGGCTTGCAAAGGCTATCCCCGGTATGGTATATGACTGGAAAATAAAAGATATACTGATATGGACAAGAGAGGGTGAAAAAGGAGAGAAATATTTTGAAAATCTGCCGGTTGCATATACATCTCCTGACGGCGAAATATATAAAAGAATCAGAGGAACCGATGCTTATAACGACACTGGAGGTTATGCTACCAATTATATTTTGATATGTGAGATGATATGAAGCGTTAAGACGTTAGCGTCCACTTCACATAACGGGAGGATAGCGATGATTTTTAACAAGAAGGCTATAGACATATTGTGGATTAACTGCGGTGGAATGTCACTTAGGGAATATGGAGACCGTGATGTTGGGGATACGTTTTTCAGTGCGTTAACTTTTATAGATATAGAAATAGCGCCGTCTGAAAGCGCGACAAAGTCCCTTAAGAAAGTTGACATAAATATTTATGAGAACTGTTAAAAAAATAAGACAAAAATACCACCTATCAAAAATGGGGTTTACACAAATAACTGGACACTCCCCAATGAGCTTACCCCTGAACTATTGAACGCACTAAGATCCCTTGAGATTGTACCACCCAAAGCCGTCACGGAAGTATCCGGCAAGGCGTAGCGCCCATATAGCTCGTAGATACACGCCATTTTCCTGACACCTCTGTAAGCCCGCATGGTTAGCGGCTTTGCTCCTATTTGCGTATCTACCCACCCAAAACCCAAGTTAAGGAATTCGATAGTCCGAATCGCGGCATAGAAAGATCACCGGACATGAGCGGGCTTGTGATAATGTTACCTTTAGGTAACATTCGGGGTAAGACTATGTTGGAGCGCGCGATATTGCCGGCCGCCCCCTTGCTGTCGGAAGAGAATACGGGCAGCGCCAGATTCGCCGCGGCTGTCGTCCGGCTGTCAACGCTGAATGCCGGCATAACAATCCTGGCATTGGTGCCAGTGCCGATGATGACAAGTCCGGATGTTTTAAAGGCAGGCAGTTTGAAATTCGCATCGCAGGGGTTGTTACTGGCCGTCATGCCGTCCGAAGAGAATACGGGAAGGCTTAGTGCGATGTCGGCCTGAGCGGCAAATTCCCCATCTACCTTAAACATCGGCAGTGGATTATCACAGAAGTTCCCCGTCTGTGCATCAGAGCCGGCCGATCTAAAATGTGGCAGGGTTAAAGTTGCGCCGACAATGGCGGATGCAATGATTGAGGCATCGATAGTTATAACCGGAAGGTTATGGCCGCCGAGGCCGTCACTGACGGGGTATACTCATTGAAGTAATCTATCGCGGTTGAGTTCCAGGCGATTAAACCAACTTGAACTGATGAGTTAAAATCTGTGCGGGTATATGTAGTGCCACACGCTGACCAGCTCGAACCATCACCGCTGACATATCCGGTAAAAACATTCCCAACTCGTGTCAACCTGAAATACGAAAATGAGCTGCCACCAACAGACGCCGAAGATGTACTACTGTTGCTGGTGCTGGCAAAAATATCACCACCGGGCGCATTGAGAACACCTACCCAGTCCACACCACCGGCACTGGACGCGGGGCCATAAGCCACAAGGCCTATGCCATAACCCGCGGAGTTAGTCCCGAAATTGACGTCGAAGTCGCCGGATAAATTCTTATAAACAAAGGGAACGCTAAAGGTTGCACCGGTAGGAGATGATACGCCGGAAGGATATATACTCAAATATCCCGGGTTGGTAATATTGGGGATAATCCCCCGTCTTGTCGAACGTCCGCACCTGTGGCGTGCGCGGAATTTAATAAATTCCAGCCGTAGGACTTCGCCCCGTCTCCGCCGGTGAATAGGTTTTGCTGTGTAGATGATCCGAATGCGTCAGACACAGTGCACCCCTATCATTGACAATTCCTTTTGCCGCTTGTATAATGAAACTATGAGCGTGATAACGATACATCGTTCGATAAGAGAGCGTCTTGGAGATGAAGCCAGTGAAGCGTTTGCCGCACTTATCAATGACATCGACTTAGGGGCAAGGAAAGATGCTATCGCTATAGCTGAGGAGCGCTTTGAACGCCGTCTTGTTGAAGAAGCTGGTAAACTACGGCTTGAGTTACGGCTTGAGATAGGCAAAGTCAATGAGCGTATCACAGAGGAATCAGGCAAACAACAGATTGAAATAGAGAAGTTGCGGGCTGAGGTTGCCAACACTAAGGCTGAAATAATTAAATGGATGTTCCTCTTCTGGATAGGCCAAACAGCCGCCATATTTGCCATTATTAAATTTTTGGTAGTTAAGTAAGACATCACGCCCATCACATAATCCCTATCGCCGCCGCATGGAAGTGCGCGAATACTGAACCTGTCATACTGCTGGCGCCATCGCCACTGCCACCAACATCCATAATCCCATCAAACACCATGCTTTTACCTCTTGTGCTTACCAGTGTCATAGTCGGAGTTGCGCCCGGCGTCCACGTAAGTAGTGCGCCGTCGTTCGGGTTGCCCTGCATATACCGCGTCTCTTTATATGTCAGCGTTTCAATTACTGTACCGCCTACCTGTAAAACCTCAGTCCTTGTTACCTCGTCATCATTTATATCGGTTGTTCCCTGATAAACAAAATTATCAGTCGTGTATGAATAATTTACTCCCGCGTTTGTATAATTATGCCCGTCCCATGCGTAGCAGTGAAGTGGACCCCGAAGTTGATACCACGTTTAGTGGATTTAAGATATAGCCCTCTAAGAGGGTCGGAAGGACTGTCTGGGGTTGTGGATATCAGAGAATGAGTCATCGAAGTATTGGTTAAGCGTATTAACGGAAATAAAGAATCGTGGAGTGAAGGATGTCCTGATATTTGCAGTGGATGGGTTGCCTGGATTTCCGGATGCGATAGGAACGGCATTTCCAAAATCTGAGGTACAGAGGTGCATAGTGCATCAGGTAAGGAACTCGTTAAAGTATGTATCCTATAAGGATATGAAGGAAGTAAGCGGCGATTTAAAGCTAATATACAAGGCATCTACAGAAGAGTTTGGGCAGATGGAGCTTGAGAGTTTTTCTCGAAAGTGGGATAAAAAATATCCTCACATATCAAAAAGTTGGGAGGCAAATTGGAGTGATCTTTCTACTTTTTTTAAGTATCCGGAGGAAATCCGGAGGTTAATTTATACGACAAATCCCATAGAAGGGTTTAACAGGGGGTTACGTAAAATAAGCAAAAACAGGGGGGCTTTTCCTAATGACGACGCTGTACTGAAGCTCTTTTACCTTGCCATAGTGGATATGAGTAAGAAGTGGACATCGGCGATTAAGAACTGGCCGGCGATTATTTCCCAACTGTCAATATATTTTGCAGATAGGCTGGAAAAATACGTATAATACCTTAAGCGAAACGTGAAAGTCGGAAAGGAGGTGAAAAGACAGCCGTCCCGTAAAAGGCGAGATTAAAGGCTCATACGCGACGGGCGAGAATAACTTGTTGAAAAACAAAGAAAAAACCACTACGCGAGAGTTGTAAGTCGCTGCATGGCTTTTTTCTTCGTTTTCCAACAAGTTATTTCCCGCTACGATAAAATGAGAGCTGTTAAAAAAATAAGACAAAAATACCACCTATTATAAATGGGGTTTACACAAATAACTTGACACTCCCCCATCAAAACCATACGCTTGTCCAAGCTCTCGTGAAAGTTAAAATCATATTCATCTATTGTCTTGTCAAACGGCAGTCCCGCTATCTTCAGAGAAGTCCTTACCC
>JADFYL010000015.1 GCA_015233045.1 Nitrospirota bacterium
GTTTAACCGGTAGTAGAGGTCTTCTCTGAATTTCCCCGTTGACAGGAGGTTTGTAATGTTTTTATTTGTTGCCGCAATGATTCTGACGTTTACCTTAATAGATTTGACGCCGCCGACTCTGAAAAACTCCCCCTCTTCGATAAACAGAAGGAGTTTTGCCTGTAGATTTGGGGAAAGCTCGGCTATCTCATCAAGGAAAAGAGTGCCTGAGTCGGCTATCTCAACCAGTCCTTGTTTGGTTTTCAGCGCACCCGTAAACGCCCCTGCTTCGTAACCAAACAGCTCGCTGCTCAGGAGTTCCTCTGTGAGCGTGGCGCAGTTTATAGATAGGTACGGCCTGTCCTGCCTCTTGCCTGAGTAATGAATCAACCGGGCTATGAGGCTTTTGCCAACGCCGCTTTCGCCGGTTAATATGAGATTACAGTCGGAGCCTTTCATGCTTTCTATCAGTGCGACGATTCGCTTCATGCCCGGGCTGTTGGCCGTGACGCTAAACTTCTTGTTTATAGCGAGTGCCGCCTTTAATGCGGTATTTTCCCTCTGCATCAGCTTGTGTTCTTTAAGTTTGGATACCTTAAGGATTAACTCGTCAAGCTCGAACGGTTTGGTGATGTAGTCGGAAGCGCCTTTTCTCATGGCCTCAACGGCTGACTCAATACTGCCATAGGCGGTGATGATTATCACCTCAATCTCGGGATATTTTTCTTTTATTATCTCAAGAAGCCTGATACCGTTTAACTTTGGCATTTTTATGTCTGAAATCAGGACATGGAAGCTGCCCTTTTCGATTTTAGCAAGGGCATCCTCTCCATCTCTTGCCGTTACCGTTTCATATCCCTCTTTCTCTAAGACATAAACGATATGGTTTAGCGTTATCTCTTCGTCCTCAGCTACAAGTATCTTAAGCTTCACTATCGTGTCCACCTGTGGGCAGCGTAATAATAAAAGAGGTTGACTTTCCATGGTCACTTTCCACTTTCAAATCACCAGCGTGTTTTTTCACTATATTATATACTATTGCAAGCCCTAAACCGGTACCTTTGTCTTTAGTTGTAAAAAAAGGCTCAAATATTTTCTCTACATCCCCGGCGGCAATCCCTCCTCCAGTGTCCGAGATCATTATCTTTACCGAACCGTCCGCTGTTTCAAGTCTAACCGACAGCACTCCACTGCCTTGCATTGCCTCTACCGCGTTTAAAAACAGATTGATAAACACCCTTTCTATCTGCTCCGAATCTACCGCGATGACGGCATTTTCGCCTTCGACAATAAATTCGATATGTTCAACATCTGTCACAAAGGCGATTTGTTTATACGCGTTATCAATTAACGAATAAACATCCACGTTCACGGCGACAATCTTCCTGCCCCGCGCAAATTCAAGCAAGTCACCTATTATGAATTTGACCCGTTTGGTTTGTCCGAGTACATCTTCGGTGATTTTTTTGAGAAACGGAGAGGCGCTGTCTCCTATTTCCCTTAGGAGCACCTGTGCCGAGAGGTAAATATTATTTAGGGGATTGTTGAGTTCATGCGCCACTCCAGAGGCCAGCGTTCCTATGGCGGCAAGTTTTCTGCTTTGAAGAAGCTCTTCGCTTTTTATCTGTAGTTCTCTTTCTCGCTGGGTTATTTGATTTTCCATTTCATAGAACTTTTGAAACAGAATCCCAAGCTCATCTCTGTCGTTCATCAATGCCGATGCGGGGCGTGAGCCGCTCATAAAAAATCCTTTCCCAGCGTTTTCCACAATTCTTACCAGGCGATTCAGCCTGTTTGCCAGATTATTGCTGATAATAAACAGCATTCCAAGCCCGACGGCGAAAAAAAGCGGCAGCAGCACGAGTATGGCAAGCTGCGACGAGCGCACAGCGCCGTCAACCTTGCCGCGTGCCGCCCTGTCCAGCTCGTTTGCCGCGTTTACAATGTTTTCCCCTATCTTTCTTAGCGTGTATATATCTGTGTCGAGGGTTTTTAATCCAGTTACGAGGGAATCGTTGGGGGACAACACCGCGGTCTTTTCAAGGAACTCGCCGGCCTTCATCGGTATATCAGTAAATGTTGATTCTATGAGGGAAATAAGCCCTTTGTCCATGTTGGTCAGGGATATTTGTCTCTTTAGAATATTCACTGAGGATTCGATTTTTGTGAATACCACCTCGTATTGTCTGACTAGTTCATGGAGGGTGGACAGACTTTCTTTTTTATTTATTGCCAACTGTTGAAATAGGATTTCGTTTAAATCGCTCAGGTATCCATAGACCAGCCGGGACTCTTCGTCCGCCTCTGATGAGCCGTAGAGAAAGAAATTCTTTTCATGCCTTCGCAGTTGAAGACATTTTCCGCGTATAGTGTCAGTCGTCTCAAGATATGCGATTTCATTTTTAATTTTAATGAAATTGGCGTACTCAATTGCCGACAAGAAGACGACTATAACGCCCGTCGCCATGAAACTCATTAGTATTTTATTTTTCAGTGACATTGCTGGCCTCTATGACACCCCAAGCTGTGGCTTCATTAAGACATTATATTACATAGCTCATATGGATTGAAACTGTATTTCACTTTTACGTACCATATTCTTTTTGTTTGGGACTCGGATAGTGGTTGAGTAAGTTTTGTGCCAAATAGACAGTTGCCACTTCCTTTACTGATGAAATACTTATCTTTAATCCATGCGGAGGATTTGTTATGGTGTTCACGTTTAGCCCATCTCCACAGTAGATAAACTGCCTTACCCATTACAAATGAGTTACCGCGTTGTACAATGCGAAAGAAACTTAGAGAGGATTCTGTATTCTATAACTGATAAGCTTATGGCTTTATATCCCAACCTGAGGGCGGCTCTGAAGCACATAGTACCGCCCGTCGGCGTATGCGCCCTCGATGTCTTGTGCACTGCCGAACGCCGCTTCTACTACGGTGCCTATCTCTTTTATCCTTGACAACAGCTCGTCTCTAAACGCCTCGTCTCTGAGAAGTGGACTTTTCGAATAATCAAGCAGCACGCTCTTAGGCGCTCTCATTGTAATTGAATCATATAGCCCCGCCCCGGCAAACCCCGACAGGTCCTCGACATTGGAGTCTGACCTAAATATCAGGCCGTCTGCGTAAAGTCCAAAACTCTTTCCCGGATAGGCGGCAACACTCGGGACGCCGCCGTCTTTCTTACACGTAAAACTCAGGGCACGGCCGGGGTGGTTGCCTACAAGGGTCTCCCCTAGTCCCAAAACTACCTCCGCAAATATCTCGTCTTTCGCGTCGGTCACCGGATTTACCGTGTGGATTACGAATGCGTAGTCGGCCTTGACTATCTCCTGAATAAGCACGGCCATTGAGATGCCTTCGTGGGGATTGCCGCCGAAGTTTTTGACGCGGCTCAGGTATGCGCGTTCGTTCCAGAGCGATGCCCATACCTTCTTTATACATTGCACAGCCCTTTGGCCCTCTGACGCCGGGTATGTGACGCCGACTTCTGACATAACCCCTGCCAACAACGACATAAACTCATCAGGGATTATCAACCCCTCAACAAGGGCGCGCAGCTTTGGAAGCGCCGTCGGAGTTATGTCTTTTAGCAGACCGATGTATTTGGCATTCATCTCAGGATTAAAACTGAGCACCTTCTCCATTGCCCCGAATGGGATTACAACTGAGGGCGGCAGGGTTATCCAGTCCGGCACTTTACCGCGGAGGGCGGCAAGGTTCATTGACTTGCCTCCGGCGGTGGCGTGGTTGACATCCCTTACAGGCAGCGCGAACGAGGTGAACTCATACGGCGGGGCTTTCAGGACATATATCTCTCCCTGAGAATTATTCACGTCTGACGCCAAAGGTTGTGTCGTCTCATTAAATGCAACGCCCCCCGCGGATGTTATCGTGAGTGAGACGTAATGCCCTGACAAGGCTCTAAGTGACTCTAATGCGGTGGAATCATAGCATGTCGCAAACAGTACGCGCGCGTTTCTTGCCCTTACCGCCACGTGAGACACTATGTCTGTCATATCAGGCGATATGACAGCGGACACGCCACGGGGGATTTCCTCGTCTCCCGTGACCTTGCCCGCTATGACAACGGCCAGGCAGTCGAATGTCTTGTCCGCAATCTGATAGAGCGTATCTACAACCACGACCTTCCCGTCGGCCTCAAACGGACTTATCACCTGCCATGCTCCGAGGTTATGTTCCTTTCTGATCACCTCATTAAGGCGTCTTAAGAGCATCGAAAGGACAAAGGGCGGCTGCCCTCGAAGCAACTCCTCAGTGAACATATTAATCGTCCATGGGGCGGCGTTAAACGCCCGTCCGAGGAGTTCGGCCTTTTTCTGAAATTGCGTATAATACCACTCTATGGCATCGCCGAGTATTCGCTGCAGCCGCTCTGTGGCGCTGAGGACATGTAATACCCAGTCGGCGGCGCCCACCGGCGGCAGGCTTCTCAGATGCACGGCGCAGAGGCGAAGCTCCTCGTCAACGCGGCTGTCGCTGGCGGTGAGGTTTTCAGCGGCCAGAATGACAAACGCAACAAGCACCGCCTTGTCCAGTAGTTCTGCGCGCCCTGTGAGGAGGCGGATGAACTCGGCAAGAGATAGGCCAAGAAGCAGCATCTCCCGCACCCTATGCACATCTCTTTCGGCACCCAACATCTGTGTGAGTCTGCCCCGCACCCATGTCGCGGCGGTAAAGAGGTCTTTAATCTTGCCCATGTCAGAGGTGTCTTTGTTTTGCCCTATAAAATGAAGCGCGCTTTTGATCTCGTCGTCGAACAGGTGGGAGGAGCTGCTTAGGGCACGGTCAAGGTCAGTGCAACTGTGTACGGCCTTTAGGGTCTTTAAATAGCCCTCAAAATCGTGAATGAGGGCGTCCTTCAGATGTGGGACGAAGTCAGGGTGTGTCCGAATCGGCCGTTCAAAGCCCCTAAGGCGCTCCTCTGTAACGCCGCCGCTATTTAATACCTCATAGAACCTGCCGCGGTCGCCGTTACTTCGCAGGAAGGCAAGGTAGGCCTCGCAGATTACCATATCGTCGGCTGTGGCATTGTTATGGAGCTTTTGATGCCACTCTTCAAGAAAATGGCCGGAGACTTCCTTTATCCTGTGGCGGTGCATTATCTGAAGGATTTCGTCTCTGATGCGCTGCCCGTCCCCGCCCGGCCCCATCGTCATGAGCATCAGCGGAATAAACGGGCGCACCCGCGGGGTGTTAATATAAATCTCCGCAAGTTTGAGCGTCAGGCGGTCTTGTGCATGGCTTAGCTCACGCGGCTGTGTGTTGTAGTTTCTCTGCCAGGCAAGCTGCCTAAGTGCCGAGAAGCGCAGCCAGACAACAAGCAGCGCAAAGCCATCCGCGTCCCCTCCCATCCGCTCACAGAGCTTGTAGCACAAATTAAACCTGTGCATAAGCGTCCATGAGTTGCCGCTCATTTCGGCCTTGACAATCTCACTGGCATATTCGTTCAGAACTTCGCCGCCGCGCTCTCCAACCTGAGGTGCTATGGGGATATAGAAATTCTGCCCGCCGCGCTTGAGCCATTGGCCGGTTGAGGGCAGATGTAAGACAAACGTGAAAAACTGCGGCGCAGACTCAGCAGGGAATTCCAGATGAATGTATCCGTATCCCCTCTCAGTAAGGCCAAACGGGGAATCCACGGCGCTGGCGTGGCGCATAGAACCCTCAGGGGCTGATATCTCAGGGGGCGGCGAGAGCCAGCCCTCACCCATAGCTATGGATACCCCCCAGTGCAGCACCACATTCACGGGCGACGTGGTGTACAGGTCAAGGGCGTAGCCGCCGCCTATGTTGGTAACTGCCGCAGAGAGGCGCGCTCCATTGTCAAACACGTGGTTCAACACGGCAATGCTGCCGTTGACAGTTGGCAATTCGGGAGATGCCGACATTACGCCTTGCCCTGTGCTGAAAACCGCAAAGACAGTTGCCCACCGTCCCCTTTGACGACGAGTATCCTCTGGCCTCGCTTTAACATAAGCTCATAATTTTTTCGCATTAATTTCCTTCTCGCACATGGGTAGCCCGCATATGGCAGCCGGGGGGTGTCCCGCGTGTATGGCAGTCAGGGGAGGTGGTGATAAGCCCGCGTCAGGTTTTATCTTTGACGATGGAGACAATTTTTTTGTGATATGACAGGATGGCCTCTTTGACCTTTCCGCCCATCTGCTCATCCTGAGAATGAAGGGAAATCAGATGTTGTCCTTCTTCGTCAATGTGGCGGACAAGCTCGTCCCATATAATACGTGTTTGCTCAAGCTTGTCAACGATGGAGTTTACGCCGCCGACGAATTCCTTGACCAGATAGACATCCCTTTCGCGCAAAGACAGGCGCTTTGTGGTGTCCCCCCCCAGAATCTCACTCATATCCTTTAGCAGTCGCTTAAACGGGCTTAGAATCCGGTACGCAAAAAATACGATGAGAAATATTGAGGCAACTCCATAACACAGAAACACAACTGAAAAGGCGATGACGCCCCGATAGGTCATAGCGGCGTTTGCGCCCTGAATCGGGCTGGAGTATTTTGTTAAGATGACCGCAACGACAACGACCATGATAACCGCCGCCCCTATGACAAGTGCGATTAGTAGATTCAGCCTGTCAGCAAATACGAAGCGCTGCCGCTGGGAAAAAACACTATTTCCGGCTCCACCCTCTTCCACGATAGTCTATTGTAACATTATGCCGCACAATTTAAAAAGAGCAATAAAAAAAAAGACACAACTAAAAATTCACTGTGAAATTAATGCCGTGACCGATGAGTACACATCACGCCGTTTTGCGAAGCAAAAAGCCCTTTATAAAACCCAACGGGTCTCCCTTTATCTCTTTTGTGACCGTCACGGGCTGGCCCTTAATGACTTCGTCAAACGACCTGATGACGGTGCAAAAATTGTATTTCATCACTAAGTCAATCCCGGCCATAAACGAATCCGCCCACGCTGGCACCCTGATGAGGTGGTCGTATATGAGAATTTCTCCCTCTGGTTTAAGAACTCTCACGATTTCTGAGAATGCCTTTTGCGGGTCAGCTACGCACGTAATGAACAGATCGAGGATTGCCTTATCGAATGTATTGGGGGGGAAGTCCATGTTTTCCGCGTCCATTATGTGGAGGGTGATGGATTTAGTATTATGCCGGATTCTGTTTCTCGCAATAGCAAGCATTACTTCGCTGATGTCAACGCCGTCAACCGAAACGCCGCGTGGAATATATGACAAATCGTAGCCGCTGCCAACGCCGGGAACTATCACCCTGTCGCCCGGTTGAAACCTGAGCATAGCGATTGCCTTTCTCCGCCAGCTACGCAGCGGCAGCATCATCATCGGGTAAAAAAAAGGAATAAACGTGTTAAAAGATATCTGTTTAAGGATATTCTTGAGTTCAAACTTCATGCTTATACAGTAGCACAAGTTAAGCAACAAAGACAAGAGCTTGTTAAAATAGCAAGGGCGAAAATTCGATGCTGGCCGCCACACGTCAATATCTTACGGTGGAATCAGCGATAAAGTTCTCTTTTTTTAGTCAGTTTTTGTTTTGCCGCCCCTCGCTCCGATATAATATTTTACAAAAGGGAATAATAAATGCTACGCTATGGCCTGTCTATGTATATTGAATGGTTTACTGGCAATGACAATGCGACGATACCCGGCAACTCCGCAAGAGGGTCGTATCTTGAACCTGATGTGGCGATAATTAAAATTGACAGAAAAGGAGACACTGTAAGTGGATGACAATGACCACAGGGAGGAGCAAAAGTGCGTCCATGGTGTACCTTCCAGAGACGGAGTCTCTCCTCCTAAAAGTTTATATCAGTCCTTTATAAAACCACTGTACGATAAGGTGCTTTCCTTTTTTTTACTTATCAGTATTGCGCCGGTTTTATTGTTGCTGGCGTTGTTGGTAAAAATAGACTCCAAAGGCCCTGCAATTTTTAAGCAAAAGAGGGTCGGCTTGCTTGGTAAAGTTTTTACGATATACAAGTTTCGGTCAATGAGGGAGCCGAGCGGCCTGGATGAAAATCCCTTTACCGCAAAAAACGACCCCCGGCTGACAAGGATCGGGAAAATCATAAGAAATGTCAGGGCAGACGAACTCCCGCAACTCTGGAATGTCCTTAAAGGGGATATGAGCTTAATCGGGCCGAGGCCAGAGCAGGTTGAAATCGTCAAACAATTAAACTCCAGCCTGCCTGACTACCACCTCAGACATATCGTTAAGCCTGGCATAACCGGATGGGCACAGGTTAAATATAAATACACTGATACAAAAAGCGATGTCCCACAGAAATTACAGTATGATTTTTATTACATTCAAAACGTGTCATTCAAGATTGACCTGTACATTATGTTTGCAACCCTGAGAGTCGTTTTGTCAGGACAAAACCGAGGTGAAAGATAAACGCTGAAATGGTGATAATAGTATATCTCGCACTATGGTAAACGGCAGGGATGAGAAAACAGTATCTACACAAATACCTCCGCAATTATATAACAGTGGCGTGTCTTACAACGAAAAGGGTTCACAGTTCATAGCATTATTCCATTTGAGCGGGTTATTTATTTTAGGACTTTTCGCATACTACAACAGCATGAACGTGCCTTTTCTCTATGATGACTATCAGAACATAGTGGATTCTGTTTATGTGAAGGACCTGAAACGTTTTATGCACCTTATTCCTGATGGCGATTATGGTTTTAGATCCAGGTATATAGGATATTTAACTTTTGCCCTCAACTATTGGTTTCAAGGACTGACGGTCAGGGGCTATCACATGATTAATCTTTATATTCATGTATTTAACTCCTGTTTGATGTACAAAACTATTCTGCTAACGGCAAACAAACGTTTATTTACGGATTTCACCGGAGATAGAACTCTGCGCGGCGTGGCTTTTTTTGCTTCGGCATTATTTGTGAGCCATCCAATTCAAACTCAGGCGGTAACGTATATTGTCCAGAGATTCGAAATTCTCGCAACAACGTTTTATTTGCTTTCCATAATTTTTTATATAAAAGCGAGGACAGAGCCTTCCGCAAAAAAGATTTTTTATTATATTACCTCGTTGATGATGGCGTTTTTTGCAATGAAGACGAAAGAAATAGCCTTTACAATACCCATAACTGCGATTGTTGTAGAGTTTTTATTTATCGAAAGAAGGAGAAAAAGCAGGTTAATAGTTTTTTTACCTATGGTACTATTATTGCTGATAATTCCATTAACTATTGTAAGGGGAGATATCCACAGACTTTTGAGTTCTCACAAAATGGCCAGCACAGATACCTCTCAGTATCAATATTTGATAACCCAGTGTGCTGTTATGCTAACTTACATCAGACTCTTATTTTTTCCTGTGGATCAAAATCTTGATTACGATTATCCCCTATATACGAGCTTTTTTCAAACCAGGGTGGTATTTGGCTTTGCCGTTATCTTATCTGTAATAGTGATGTCTTTTTATGCGCTTTATCGTTCAGGAAAGTCCAATGGACCACAGAAGTACTATTTAAGGCTTTTTAGCTTCGGTGTCCTATGGTTTTTTATTACCATGTCGGTACAGTCGGGGTTGGTGCCGCTGATGGACCTGATAATTGAGCACCGGCTATACTTGCCATCAATTGGTTTTTTTATAGCGGTACTGTCTGTTATAGAAATCGGTAAAATGCGCATATCACTTTTTTCTGTAATAAAGACGGAGTTTGTGCTGGCCATAATAATCGTGGCCTTATGTGTGGCAACGATTAAAAGAAACCGGGTCTGGCAAAGGCCTGTTACGCTGTGGGAAGATGTCGTACAAAAAAGTCCCCTTAAGGCAAGGGGCAGGTATAACCTAGGCAACGAATACTCAAGGGAGGGGCGGTTTGACGAAGCCGTTTCGGAGTACGAAAAGGCCTTGGTCATTTTGCCCGGCTTTGTTTCAGCATATCACAACATGGGTTTAGCGCTTGACAACAGAGGCAGCCCCGACGAGGCAATATTGTGTTTTAAAAAGGGGATCGAACTTAACCCTCAGTATGTGGATTCCTATGTGGCCTATGGAAATATCCTCCTGAGACAACACAAGCTTGATGAGGCCATGGGAAACTATAAGAAGGCCCTGGAGATAAGGCCGGAGACACCCGAGGCCCTCAACGGCATTGGAGTGGTTATGGCCCTCACAGGAGACCCCAAAGGGGCCGTCGGCATGTTCGACAAGGCCCTTTCCTTAAAGCCAGATTACGCGGAGGCGGCCAACAACAAAAAAAGCGCTCTGGAGATTATCGCCAGGTGAGGCACCACAGAAGACGAACATTGCGTTAACCTGTAAGGCTGACAATCGGATTGGGATTTGTTAATAACCCATGGACTATCTTCGAGAATGCCTGCAACGCCTGGTTGCCGACGGGTTGACTGCCCGCGGATGAGGTAGTTGGAGGGAGATTTGTGCCTGTAATGGAGTTGGCGGTTGAGGGATTAGTGTTTAGAAGCCCTGATTGCTGTATGGCGTTGGCATTGTCTGAAGTTCCAGACAGAGAATTAAGGGTATTTGAGAGGGACTGGTAAGAGTTTAAATTTATACTATTAACTATTGCCGGATTAACAAGGGAATTCGCAAGCGCAGGATTAATCTGAGATTGTGTCGTCATGTTGAGATATCTCATATTCTGCCCAAGGGCATCTAACGGTGACGCTGTAAGGGTGTTTGAGACAATGCCACTCAGAAGGTTTAATGCCAGCGAAGACAGATTTACCTGATAGGAGGAGTTAGCTGAGCTGTTTGACGCGGAACCCGCACCGGACGACGTCCTAGTGGAGGCACTGGAACTCGTGGCTGTGCCGAAAGTACCCCGCAAGGCGTTAATTAAGGAATTTGTGTTTAACGAATCAACCGAGGCCATCTCACACCTCCGTTATAGTAATATCAAACCCCACACAAACCAATATCAAACATCTGCTGCCCTGATTACATTAAACAACATTTAGTGGAGTCTTGTCAAGGGCAAAACACAGGGCAATCGCATTGGAAAATTACAATATAAATTTAATAGCCTGGAGTCATGGCAACAGCATAAGGATTAAAGACGAAGGGGGATAATCCCCCTCACCCGTATTTTGCACACGTTTTATTTATTAATTTTGGGCTAAATGCTGTTATGACACAGTCTGGCCGAGCAGAAAACTTTTCAGACGCGCATATTGCGCCCCGCCCGGCGTTAAGTCGCTTCTCATCAGCGCTATCTCCCGCACATCGCAGACCCCAAAGTCCTTGTCCGAAATGGCGCATAGTTTTTCATAGAGGGGTGTATAATCCCGCAGGCTTTTCACCCGCGCGATTGTCAGGTGCGGCGAAAAGGGTCTGCCTTCTTTTTTAATGCCAATCAGGGATAGTCTTTCTTCGATGTCAGCGGCAAGGGAGTCTAACTCAGGGGATTTCGTTACGCCCGTCCAGATTATATCAGGCCTTTTCAGGCTCGAAAACGCGCCGATTGTCCTTAGTTTTATCTGAAAGGGTGAGTGACATGAAGAGAGTTCTTTTAGCGTTAGCGCAATCTTCTCTATCACGCCTTCGTCCAGATCACCAAGAAATTTTACTGTGAGATGAAGGTTTTCCGGCCTTACCCATTTAACGTTGGCCCGCAGCGGTTTTAGTGAGTTAACAGTTTGTGCTATCTCAGTCCTCTGCGCCTCAGATATGTCTATTGCTATAAATGTCCTCTGCGTCATCAGAAAAACCTCATCCTCGTCGCTATCTGCAAGATTATGTTTACATATATGCCTGCGGCAACATCGTCAAGCATTACGCCCAAGCCGCCCCTTATCCGCTCCATGTAATTGACCGGCCGGGGTTTTATTATGTCAAACGCCCGAAAAAGAAAAAATGCCAGAATCAGGACAACAAAACCCTTGGGCACATATAATATGGATACGAAAAATCCCGCAACCTCGTCTATTACGATGCGGTGGCTGTCTTTCTCGTCAAAGTACCCCTCGGCCGCGTGGGCGGCCACTGTGCCCACTACGATTACGGCGGCGGTAATAACAAGGAGCGTGAAATCCGACGGCCAGAGCGCCACAAAAAAACATAACGCCGCCAACGTCCCAAACGTACCCTGTGCAACCGGGGCGTAACCCACAAACCATACCGTTGCTATTGTTGACAATATCTTTTGTGGCAGACTAATCTTCAATTATCTTGTGCGTGTACTCAACCGGCACGCCGCCATTGATTGTCGTCTTTACGGAGCAGTACTTTGTCATAGAAAGCTCAACGGCGTGCTTTACGGCCTCGTCTGAAATGTTTTTCCCTTTGACAACGTACTCTACGAAAACCTTTTGGAAGCGTTTCGGATGAGTTTCCGCCTTATCGCCTGAGACATTGATTTCAAATCCTGTAACTTCCTGTTTCTTTTTCTTTAAGATTGAGATTACATCCATGGCGGAACATCCCCCTGTGGCTATTAACAATAGCTCAGATGGCCTCAGGCCGATGTTTTCTCCGCCGTGTTCAGGGGCTGCGTCCAGCACTATGGCGTGCCCGGAGTCAGCTTCCGCCACGAATTTCATTCCATTGACATAGGTCAGCTTTGCCTTCATAAAAAATCCCTCCTTAATCGTGAAGCATTAATCGCTTTATCGCCGATGCGCGGCCAGTTTCGTTGTCAATCTGAATAACAACGGCACAAAAAATACCCTTTCCCGCGGCAACCTCGTATTTTACGGGGATTTGAGTCAAAAATTTTTCAACTATCTGCCCGACATTCACCCCTATGACACTCACGGCAGGGCCAGTCATTCCAACGTCGGTTATGTATGCCGTTTGATTGCTGAGTATTTGTTCATCCGCCGTTTGAACATGCGTATGAGTGCCTATGATGGCGCTGACCTTGCCGTTGAGGTAGTAACCAAGCGCCTGCTTTTCGGATGTCGCCTCCGCGTGTATGTCAACTATTATTATGTTGGTGTGCCTTTTTATCTCCTCTATGGCAGGGATAACCGTCCTGAACGGGCAGTCAGATGGTGCCATGAACACCCTGCCTGTGAGATTGACAACACCCGCCTTCAGACCGTTTTTAAGGCTATAGACTATGCTGCCAAACCCCGGCACGCCCGGTGCGTAGTTCAGCGGCCTTAGAATCCTGTCCTCTTTTGAAACGTATGAGACGGCCTCTTTCTTGTCCCACACATGGTTGCCCGTTGTAATGACATGCACGCCACAGTCAAACAGTTCTCCCGCGGTTTTTTCAGTTATCCCAAACCCGCCTGCGGAGTTCTCGCCGTTAGCGATGACGAAGGATACGTCTTCTTTTTCAACAAGCTCTGGCAGATAATGCCGTACCAGCACCCTGCCAGGCCTCCCTATAACATCCCCGATAAATAAAACGTTCATCAAGTCCCCTATTTGGCGTACTCTACGAAACGGGCCTCTCTGATAACCATAATTTTAATCTGCCCGGGGTAGGTCATCTCTGATTCTATCTTCTTTGCGATTTCGCGCGAGATCAGGTGGGACATCTCATCGGTCGTATCCTCCGGCTTCACTATGATGCGCACCTCTCTGCCCGCCTGAATGGCGTAACACTTCTCCACGCCTTGGTAGGACATGGCTATCTCTTCCAGTTTTTCAAGGCGTTTAATATAATTTTCAATGCTTTCACGCCGTACTCCGGGTCGGGCTGCCGATAGGGCGTCTGCCGCCGTTACCAGCGCCGATTCCACGCATATAGGGTCGCCATCGCCGTGGTGGACTAGCATGGCGTTGATTATCCTTTCATCCTCGCCGTATTTCCTTGCAATTTGGGCGCCGATTTCGTGGTGCGCCCCCTCAAATTCATGGTCAACCGCCTTGCCTATGTCGTGAAGAAGGCCGGCACGTTTGGCCAGCTTTACGTCGGCCTTCAGCTCGCCGGCCATCATGCCGGAGAAGTAGGCCACCTCGCGCGAATGCTGAAGTACATTTTGCCCGTACGAAGTCCTGTATTTGAGTCTCCCAAGCAGCTTGATAAACTCCGGATGCACGCCCGTAAGCCCCAGGTCAAAGACGGCCTTCTCGCCCTCTTCCCTCATGGCGTTGTTGACCTCTTTGCGGACTTTCTCCACTATTTCCTCTATTCTTGCGGGGTGAATCCTGCCGTCTGATATAAGGCGCTCAAGCGAAATTCTCGCGATTTCACGCCTTACCGGGTCAAAGCCCGACAGCGTCACCGCCTCAGGGGTATCGTCCACGATGAAGTCCACGCCGGTTGCCGCCTCCAGTGCCCTGATGTTCCTGCCTTCTCTGCCTATTATGCGGCCCTTCATCTCTTCATTTGGCAGGGAAACGGCCGTCACGGTTGCGTCGCATACGTATTCGCCCGCGTATCTCTGTATGGCGAGGCCGATAATATTGCGAGCCTTCTTTTCAGATTCGTCTCTGGCCTCTTGTTCTATCTGTTTTATCAGTTTGGCTTCCTCGAATCTTATCTCATTTTCCACCTTTTTCAGCAGCAATGCCTTGGCCTCTTCTACGGTCATGCCGGAGAGTTTTTCAAGTTTTTCGGTCTCCATCTGTATGAGCTTGTCGTATTGCTTTTCCTTTTCGGCAAACTGCTGCTCTTTTTTGATGAATTCCTTCTCTTTTCTCATCAGTTCGCTGTCTCGTTTTTCGAACTGGTCGAGTTTCTTGTCCAGGTTTTCCTCTTTGTGTCTGAGGCGTTTTTCCATTTGGCTGAATTCGTTCTTTTTTTCCTTGACTTCTCTTTCAGCCTCGGCCTTTGTCTGATAACGAAGGTCTTTGGCCTCGACAAGCGCTTCTTTCCTGACCCTCTCGGCTTCTCTTTCCGCGTCTCTCAGTACGTCTTGTTGTTTGAGTTGCAGTTCTTCAAATCTCTTCTTAAAAACACCCTTGAAAAAGAGCGACAAGGCAGTACCCGCCGCCGCCCCTGTGATTATAGCTATCAGCACGTATATGATACTATTCATTTCCTGTGTGCCTCCTTTGTTGTAGCCGATTTTTTATCTCAATTTCATAACCCTGTGAAGATGGTTCATAAAATACCTTTGGATTCGTTAAATATGGCTGCTCTACATAATGCCCCGGATAGTCATGTGGATATTTATAGCCCGGCGCGCCAACCCGCAAGTGCAGAGGTACCGGCTGTATCTGTTCGTTTCGCACCGCCGCGGCCGCAGCCTCCACGGCCATATAGCAGGCATTGCTCTTTGGCGCCTGCGCTATGTATATAGCCGCCTGACAAAGGGGAATTCGCCCCTCAGGCATTCCTACCCGCTCTACCGAAAGGTATGCCGCCGCGGCAACCCCGAGCGCTTGCGGGTCTGCGTTTCCCACGTCCTCGGAGGCGCATATGATTATCCTCCTTGCGATAAACAGAGGGTCCTCACCAGCGTTCAGCATCTTGGCAAGCCAGTATACAGCCGCGTCGCAGTCTGAGCCCCTCATGCTCTTTATAAAGGCCGATATAGTGTCATAATGCTCGCTCTCATCATAGTACGGCGTCTTGTCAGAAACCGCGTCTTTGATTACACTCAGGTCTATGGCGCTTAACCCCACATGTCTTACCGACAGGGCGGCCAGCTCAAGGGTGTTAAGGGCACGCCTTGCGTCGCCTCCGGCCATCAGGGCCGCGTAGGATAAGGCGTCCTCGCTTAGGCTTATACTGCCCTGATATCCCCTTGTATCTGTCAGCGCCCTTAGGAGGATTGCCTTTATATCTTCTGTGGATAATGGATTAAACCTGAAAATCATCGTCCTCGACGCAAGCGCTGGCGTAAGGGCGAATGACGGATTTTCAGTTGACGCCCCGATTAGGACAATCCTGCCAGATTCGATGTGTGGCAAGAGGGCGTCCTGCTGGACTTTGTTAAAGCGGTGAATCTCGTCAACAAATACGATGGTTTTAGAGGTTGCGGCAATAGAAACGGCCTCTCTGATTTCTTTAACGCCAGATGTGACGGCGTTAATCTCCACGAAGACCGACTTGGTCTTGTCGGCAATAATGTGAGCGGTGGCGGTTTTGCCAGTTCCCGGAGGACCGTATAGCACGAGGGATACGATTTTGTCGTCTTCGATAATATTGAGCAGCGCCTTACCCTTTGAAAGAATATGCCCCTGCCCGGCTATCTCAGATAAATCCGCAGGTCTCAGCCTCCAGGCCAGTGGTGCCTCGACAACCCCACCCCCAACCCCGCTACGATGTCCCTTAAACAAATCCAATATACATAGTCCTTAAATAAATTCTTAACCACGGGCAATGCCCGTAGCCGCACATCTGCTGCGTGGACTAACGCAAAATGCCAGGCAAATCGGGCACGGCAGGCGAGATTTGATTGGAGATTCAGCAACCCTGTTAATTAAAACAGCAAATCATAACTTTTCAGACCACCGTTGCCGGGCCTACTGGCCCGCCGGTTGTTATTTATCTGCAAACTATAACGTCATAGTGTTATAGGGTTAACAGTAAAATCTCTTCCTCAGCTCCCTCGCTTCTCTTGCCCACTTGCCCACTTGCACATCCGCACACTTGCTCATGTCGGTGCCGTACGCCACTACCTATCTGTATAATCAAACCCGCCCTTGCGGTGTACACAAGAAAGTTAAGTCCCTGTTTTCACAGGTGGGTGCCGCAAAGGGCGCGTTGGGCTTCCGCAGCGTGCGGCATGCTCTCTGAGCGCTCTTACTAAGGCTCCCTATACTCATGCTAGTCGGAATAACTTCCTCATATAATCACCAGCAGGGCAGGCAGTCTTGCCCTTATGTTATATATATAACAAAAAATCACCATAAAGTGCAAGTAAATTCGAGTCGGTGTCAGAAAAAAGTGTTGTTAATCTAAGGCATTGTTAATTGGGAGTTTTATCATAAACGTGCTGCCGGTGCCAGAACTACGGGGCTCGTTGTAAGAAACGGGTCAAACGTTGCAAGCGCCATCACTTTTTTTTTGACGTATACACGGGACATTTCTACTTTGCTGTGGCACGGGACATTATAAACAGTGGATATATCGCTTCGAAATACTGTACAATGTATGTCATGGTTTTTGGGTTTGTGATTAGGCGCGTGTGCAGCGGCGTAAGAGATGCCAAATAAGATACTTATAATAGATGATGATGTGGAAATCTGTAAAACCCTTACGGGTATTTTTCAGGAGAAGGGGTTTTTCGAGACAGCCACAGCGGGCAGTGCCAGAGATGGGCTGGCCCTTATGAGGCAGGGCCGCTATGACGCCGTCGTGATTGACATAATACTTCCCGATATGGGCGGCACGTCGTTATTGAAAGAACTCCGAAAGATTAATCCATGCGTTGTCTGTATCATAATTACCGGACATGCGGACTTTAACAATGTCTATGAGGCAATTAAGGCTGGCGCTGACGGTTTTTTCACTAAACCGTTTCCTGTTGAGGAGGTTCTGCGGAGGATACACGACTCTCTCCATCAGAAATGTCTCCAGAAGCAGCTTATAGAATCGGAAGACAGGTATCGAAACCTTGTTCAGAAGTCCTCTGAGGGCATATGTAATCTTGACATGGATGGGAAAATCGTGTTTATTAACCCCGCGTGCCTGAGTATGTTGGAGAAAGATGAGCAGGAGCTTTCCGGCGTGAAATATGTCGATGTAGTAAATCCAAAAGACCTGGCACAGGTGGAGGATGCCGTTGAATGCGCGAAAAAAGGCGTTAATGTATCCCTTCAATATGAGATATCCACTTTTTCCACAAACAAGTGGGTCGAAAGCACCATAACCCCTATCAGCAATGACACAGGTGCGGCAGTGTCGAGCATTCTCATAATATCAAGGGACATCACAGGGCGAATCAACCTGGAGGCACAGCTTCAGGCCACGATAAATGAAAAGGAAACTCTTTTACGCGAAATCCACCACAGGGTAAAAAACAACATGCAGGTGATAATCAGCCTGCTTAAGCTGCAGTCCGCTTACCTGAAAGACAGTTGCAACAAGGAGATGTTTAAAGACTGTGAAAATCGCATCAAGGCCATGGCAATCGTCCACGAACGCCTCTACAGGACAAGTGACATGACGACCATTAATTTTAAATACTACGTAAAACAGGTTGCGAACGAGATGATGTCCTCATATCTATGCGGCAACCGGAGCATTACTTTAAAAATAACCGGCGAAGACTTTATTCTGGGTATAGACACGGCGGTCCCTTGTGGCCTCATCATAAACGAGCTGCTGTCAAACGCGATAAAACACGCCTTTACCAACATGTCGGCTGGCGTTATTAAAATAATCTTCAAGTCAGTCCGCACTGGTGAGTACGAGGTTACGGTAAAAGACAACGGAGTTGGCATGACCGGGGACCTTGACCTTGGAGCGTCAAATACACTCGGCCTGACGCTGGTACATATGCTGGTTGAGACCCAATTGAAAGGAAAATTCTACTACAAAGTAGACGGCGGCACGGAGTTTCATTTTACATTCACAGAAATAAGACACAAAAGACTCGACCATGAACATAAACTATCCTGAATGAATACGGCACAAAAAATCATAGCGACCACGAGGCCGTACTGGGGGCAGTCATTTACCGCACTGGCCTTTGGGCTGATGGGGTCGGCCGTTATGGGGGCAATCGCGTGGCTTGTAAAACCTGCCCTTGACCTCGTTTTTGTAGATAAGAAGATGCAGTACATGATATGGATACCAATAGGGGTCGTCGTGTTGTTTACTGTGAAGGGGTTGTTGCACTTTGGCCAGCAGTATCTGATGAAACAGGCCGGCCTTTCGCTTATCAGGGATACGCAAAACAAGCTGCACAATCATATTCTGCACATGCCGGCGGGATATTTCGACAAAGAGGCGTCGGGGATTTTAATGTCGAGGGTTATAAACGACGTAAAGATGATTAGTGCGCTGTTTGACGAGGTACTCAGGGCGTGTATAATTGAGATTCCAAAGATAGTGATTCTTATGGGGATAGCCTTCTACAGGAAGTGGGACATGACTGCCGCGTGTCTTTTGATTGTCCCCGTGTTTGCCTATAGCGCCAGGAAACTTGGTAAAAAGGTAAAGCAGCGAAGCCACGAGGCACAAAAAAACGTTTCCTACCTGACCCACAGACTTGGCGAATCCATCACCGGAATCAAGGTAATAAAGGTATTCAACCGCGAGGGACTGAGAAACGAGAAGTTCACCGGGGAAAATAAGAACGTTTACAGGGAAAACGTACGGGCTATAAGATTCAAGGAGATAAATAAGCTGGTAATAGACTGCCTGACGGGGCTTGCCATAGGTTTTGTGCTGATATATGGGGGAAGACAGGTTGTCACGGGTATTGTTACACCGGGGGATTTTGCCTCAATACTGACGGCCATCTATCTGGTGTTTAGTCCGATTAAGCAGGTGGGAGAGTCCTATACAACCCTTCAGGGGGTTTTGGCCGCGATGGAGCGAATTGAGCACGTATTGAATACAAAAATAGAGGAAACTGGTTCGATTAAGATAAAGGAATTCAAGGACGGGATAAGTTTTGAAAATGTCTGGTTTGAGTTTGCCAAAGACACGCAAATGGTGTTACAGGACATAAGTCTGCACGTACGGGCGGGGGAGGTCATTGCGATAGTTGGCCCGAGCGGGGCGGGCAAGACGACGATAGCGCATCTCCTGCCGCGTTTTTACACACCGACGAAGGGGCGCATAGCCATTGACGGCGTGGATATACGGGAAATGGACATACACTGCCTGCGCGCCCTGATAGGGATAGTAAGCCAGGACATCATCTTGTTTAATGATTCGGTAAGGGAGAACATCGCCTTTGGCAATCTCGACGCCTCAGTAGGGGGAATAAAGAGGGCTGCCGATATGGCCTTTGCAAGTGAGTTCATAGAGAAGATGCCGCAGGGGTATGACACTATTTTGGGTGAACGCGGCATGACGCTCTCCGGTGGGCAGAGGCAGCGCATAGCCATAGCGAGGGCGATACTGAAAAATCCGCCCATAATGATACTGGATGAGGCCACATCGTCGCTGGATTCGGTATCTGAAGCTCTGGTACAAAAGGCCCTTGAGGGCCTGATGAAAGATCGCACTACAATAGTAATTGCCCACAGGCTTTCAACGATAAAAAACGCGGACAGAATTGTAGTCCTCAAAGACGGCAGAATTACAGACGTCGGTACTCACGAGGAGCTGCTCACAAAAAACGAGACTTATCGCAGCCTGTATCACACGTTTGCCATGACAGAAGACGGCGATAAACAAGGATAGCCTTTAATTACGAGGTCAAGGAGGGTTACCCTCCTTGAGGGAGTTTGAGGGCAGCGCCCTCATTATTTTAAGAAACACCTTATCATATTTGCCCGTCTTCTTTTACTTCAAACAAAAGAGGCAAATCACATTCTTTGATACGAAGTCCAGTGCCATGGTTTCTAACATTGCTGGTTTCTTTCAGGTGCATTCTTATATCAATGCAAACAATAGAATCTTTAAGTGCCTTTATAAAACTCTGTGCGGTTGGTTCTATCAACAAACAGGCCTCGTTAAAGTGGAACTCCTCAATATTTTTTTCAGCGACTCTGGAGTCAGCGATAACAAACAGCACCTTACCCAATTTGCTTATCAGTTTGCTTACCAAAACATAAATATCCCAAGAGGCAATTACATCATTCCTATCATGTATCAAATTTAATCGGTGATTATCTCTGTCAACTTTAATTGATAAACCTTGCGAGTTTTGTGTCTTTGATCACACGGTACAATATAGGGACTTCCTTACGTTTTCATCAATATAGCCATAACTTTCAATGACCTCTTTTTGTGGCAATTGCCACACAGCCCTATTAAACGTGAACAACGTTATTAACGATGACGAACTTCTCCTTGATGCCTTTAATTCAACCCTGCCGCCTATGTCCGGCACTGAAATATTTGTTTCACCTAAGCCCAGCATAGTCTCCAGCGTGTAACCTATGCCCGTAGGGCCGCGCCTTAATGAGGAGATATAACCTTGGTCTTTTAGGCTTTTCAATCTTTTTATTATTTCTATGTATGTCATCCATTCCTCTGGCAAACCACGATATATTCGTATTTCATTGTATGGGCTTTTTCTCCGGTTATATTTGTCGGTGAGTTCTTAGAAGGCATCCTTTTATTGCCAATTAGACGTACTCGTGTCTCTATATGAGTGCACCCGATTGATTCCAGCATCTCAACGCATATAACATCAGTTGGAAGCTGTGTGCCTTTTACAGTCCTGTTGCCAACCACAAACACTATATGTCCGCCTATTTTTATCTTTGAAATAATCTTTTTCAAACACTGAAACATATCATAATAAAATGAAAAAACGTGCATTGATCTCTTTAAATCCTGCCTTGAAACAATACTTAGAATCATGTACAGAGTAGGAGAAGGAACTTCGCCGTTTATAGTAATGGGTTTGCAGCCTAACGACCTCTTGTCTGAATCATATGGAAGGTTTAGCCATTGAAGCGACAATCTTGAAAACTGTCCATAGGCAACGGTAGTTTGAGAATCGCCATAAGGCGGGGAGGTAATCAAAAGTGAAATACTGTTATCTTCTATCTGTATATCCCCAGTGAGGGTATTTACCAGTTGAATATTAGGGTTATAGATAATCTTGTTTAATTTATAATAATCATCAAGAGACTTTATATTTTTAAATGAATTAATTGTAAATAATTTGAGAGTATCGAGCTGACAGGGTTTTATGCGCCTGACTAATTTAAACTCATTAGGTTTTGTTTGAGATACCGCCCTGATAGTTTCAGATAAAGTTATTTTAAAAAATCTCTGTATGTTCTCATCGTCTATCGAATCTATTGATGTTATTATTTTAGAAAGAGACATTATCCTTTCTTGTGTAAACCAAAAATTAATATTGGGAAATGCAGGTGGATTTGGAATAACATCATAATACTGTCTATTAATAATTTCAAGGGTATTCAATAGAATATCTTTTGCTATGGGGGTAGTTCTAACCTTAGCGATTAAAACTGCCAACGGATTAATATCGAAACCTATAAATTTACGCCCCATCACACAAGATTCTACCGCCGACACGCCCGACCCCATGAATGGGTCTAAGACATAATCTCCAACAGCACAGTAGCGTTCAATTAATTGCCTCACTAAACGAGAATGAAACATAGCAGGATACGCATGGATTGAATTTACGCCCTCTCCCGCTCTGATACCGCCAAAATCCAACGAATAATCCCTAACAAACTTACCGCCGGTAAGATCGTATTGCTCAGTGGCACAGTTCATATAAAGATTCCCATAGCCTTTATAATAATTTCACATTACAGCCGTCAATCTGCTGATATTTTCAGCGGCGTTGTCCGGCGGCACTTTAACCGTCTCTTTCGTCCGCCTGTTTTTTATCTCGACGAGGCCGTCTTTGAGGTTTTTCGCCCCTATGATTATCTGATACGGGATGCCTGTCAAATCAGCGTCTTTAAATTTTATCCCCGGGCGGGTGTCCCTATCGTCTATCAAAAAGTCTATCCCCTTTGACTTCAGGGCGGCACAGATCAAATCAGCTGTTTTTACTGTCTCCTCGTCGCTGATGTTTAACGGCAGTATCAGCACCGTAAACGGGGCTATGGACACTGGCCAGATGATGCCGTTTTCGTCGTTGTTCTGCTCAATCGCCGCCGCCGCCACCCTTGCCGGCCCTATGCCATAGCTCCCCATTATTATTGGGACTTCAATCCCGTCCTTGTTCAGATATACGGCGTTAAGCGGCACGGAGTATTTTGTTCCCAGTTTAAATATATTGCCTATCTCGATTACCTTTCGGATTTTCAACGGCGCGCCGCAAATCACGCACCTTTCGTCTTCTTTTATCACGCGGATGTCGTGCCACTCCGCCTGAAAATGGACATCAGGATTTATGCCCTTAATGTGGTAGTCCCTTTTATTAGCGCCACTTACGTAGAGGCCTTTTTTAAGCGTTGTTGAGGCGATTATGCGGATTCCTTTATTTATCATATTCACGGGGCCAATGAAGCCGGCTTCAACGCCGAGAATCTCAACGATTTCCTCTTTGCGTGCCGGTCTGTACTGTCGGCCTATTGCGCGCTGGGTCTTCAACTCGTGCAGCTCCTCGTCTCCGCGTAAAAGGGCAAGCACTGCAATATCTTTTTCGCCATCCTTTGCAATGAGAAGCAGGCTCTTGATAAAACTGTGAGACGGTAGTTTGAGAAACTCGGAGACCTCATTGACAGTCCTCATCTGTGGCGTGTGTACCTCTTCAAAGGGCATATCAACAGGGGGATGCTCAGGTGGTACGCTGACGGCAAGCTCCACGTTTGCCGCGTAACCGCACCTGCCGCACAGGGCAATCTCGTCCTCACCGGCGTCGCTTGGGGCCATGAACTCGTGCGCCGTAGTGCCGCCCATCATGCCGGGGTCAGACTCTACCTGATAAAATAGTAAGCCGCAGCGGGCAAATATCCTGTGATAGGCCGCCGCATGCAGCTTATAGCTCTCATTCAGCCCGGCCTCATCGGCGTCGAAGCTGTAACTATCTTTCATTATGAATTCCCGCGTGCGCAGTATGCCGCTTTTGGGGCGGGCCTCGTCGCGCAGTTTCGTCTGAATCTGATACCACATCTGGGGCAAATCCCGATATGAGCGAAGCTCCTTGGCCGCAAGCCATGTCATTATCTCCTCGTGCGTCATGGCAAGGCACATATCGCGGTCTGTCCTGTCTTTAAGGCGAAACATCTCATCGCCGATAGCATCCCATCTGCCGGTCTTCTGCCACACCTCGGCCGGGTGCAGCACGGGCATGGACAGCTCCTGCGCCCCGATTCTGCTCATCTCCTGCCGGATTATCGTGTTTATCTTTTCCATTACCCGCACAAACAAGGGCAACGATATATACAGCCCCGCGGCAAGCTGCCTGATGTACCCGCCGCGAATCATCAGTATATGGCTAATGGCCTCAGCCTCGGAGGGGGTTTCCTTGAGTGTCGGGATTAGTAGCTTTGAATATCGCATTGCGCTCTCCTTACAATGTTATTTACAGTACTGCTCTCTGAAGGAATGAATAGAAAGAGGCTCGCCCTTTTCTACAGCGTCAAGACAGCCATCCTCGCAAATATCGGCAACCGCGCCAGAGATTTGCTCTTCCTTTGGGGTTGTCGCCTTGTCAAGAAAATGCTGCCATAGTTCATCGGCGAGGGCCTTGCACTTTATTTTGGCTATTGCCTTCCCTTGTTTGAAGCAGCCGCCGTATATGTCATAAAGGTCGTGGCAACTGTCCGTCTCATAGGCGGCGAAACAATTCGCGGCGGCCAGAAGCACTATTATGAACGCCATCAACAGTTTTCCCGACATCATTTCCTCCTCCTAATATATTAGCGGTCTGGCATTTAATGACAGCTATATAATATAATATGCGGAGTGGAAATTGTTCAAATAAAATACAACAAGGAAAATTATGGTTAAATTTGCTCCTGAAGGGCGGCCGTTCATACTTGGGGCAGTCGCCGCCACCGTTGCTGTATTCATTACCCTGAAGAACTGGATTACGGCTATACCGTTTTTTATTACCCTCTTTATGTTGTACTTTTTCAGGGACCCGGAGCGAGTAACACCCACCGACGACGGTGCCGTTATCTCACCGGCTGATGGGAAGATTCTCCTTGTCATTGAGGTGAAAGAAGAGGAGTTTCTAAAGAGGGACGTGAGGAAGATAAGCATATTCATGTCGCCGTTAAACGTACACGTCAACCGCGCCCCCTGTGATGGCGAGGTTATGAGCGTAAAGCACACGCCGGGGAGCTTTAAGAAGGCCTTTCTGGATGAGGCGTCGCTCAAAAACGACAACATCGCTGTGGTAATGAAGACAAAAAAAGGAGACATCCTGCTCAGACAGGTGGCAGGCTCAATAGCCAGGCGCGCCGTGTGCAGGGTAAGGCCAGGCGATACGCTCAAACAAGGTCAGCGCTACGGCATCATAAAGTTCAGCTCAAGGGTGGACATTTATCTGCCGCTCACTGCCAGGGTGGTTGTAAAGCAGGGGGATAAGGTGCTTGCAGGCGTGACCGTAATCGCCCGATGGGACGGAGTCAGCTCAGAAGGGGAAGGTGTGTAATGAAGCGCGGGGTTTATATATTGCCCAATGCCCTGACCCTTTGCGGGATGTTTTTTGGTTTCTACTCCATAATCTCATCGCTGAAGGGGGAGTTTGTCTATGCCGGCTGGGCTATAATGATAGCGAATATATTTGACGGCCTTGACGGCTGGACGGCAAGGATTACCAACAGCACGTCGAGATTCGGCATAGAGCTGGATTCCCTCTCTGACCTTGTTGCCTTTGGAGTGGCCCCGGCGGTGATGGTCTTTAGCTGGGCTTTGGCGCCTTTTGGGCGAATTGGCTGGGCAGCGGCGTTTCTATATGCAAGCTGCGGTGCGCTGCGTCTTGCAAGGTATAATGTTCAGATGGTCTCCACAGAGAGTAAGCATTTCACTGGTATGCCTATACCCGCGGCGGCGACGATTTTAGCCACGTATGTGATTTTTTACCATACAATGTGGGGTAGTCCGCCCGGCAAGAGTGTCTTCGTATTGATTTTGACAGTGGTGCTTGCCGTGTTCATGATAAGTACGCTCAGGTTTCACGGTGCAAAGGAGCTGAATTTAAAGACAAGAAAACCGTTTATTTTCCTTGTCCTTCTCATAATACTGCTGTCGGTTATCCTGATGCATCCGCCGATTGCCCTCTTTGCGCTTGCAATTTTGTATTTACTGGCGGGAATAGTGGAAAATTCTTATTTGCTTTACACGAGGAAGACAAGACCGGGCAGAAACACCACGGGGGTGCACAGTGAGGGTAATTAAGATATTCGATACGACACTAAGAGACGGAGAGCAGTCCCCCGGGGCTACGATGAACGTGGATGAGAAGCTTCAAATCGCAAGGCAACTGGCACGGCTCAATGTTGATATAATTGAGGCTGGTTTTCCTATAACGAGCCAGGGGGATTTCGAGGCCGTAAAAAGAATCGCAGACGAGGTCAAAGGCGTTACAGTCTGCGGCCTTGCAAGGGCAGTGGATAAGGACATAGACCGTGTTGCCGAGGCGGTAAGAAATGCCGAAAGCGGCAGGATTCATATAGTCATTGCCACAAGCGACATTCACCTGAAGTATAAGTTGAAGATGGACAGAGAGGCGGTGCTTGCAATGTCTGTTAAGGCAGTGCGGCACGCGCGTAAATACACGGACGACGTGGAGTTCTCCGCCGAGGACGCCACTCGCTCAGACTGGGACTACCTCTGCCGTGTTACAGAGGATGTAATAAAGGCTGGGGCAACGACGGTAAACATCCCTGACACGGTTGGATACACAGTTCCACAGGAATACGGCCAACTCATCGCATATTTAATGGACAGTGTGCCTAATGTTGATAAGGCCGTGGTTTCAATTCACTGCCATAATGACCTTGGACTTGGCGTGGCAAATTCTATCTCAGCGGTACTGAGTGGTGCCGGGCAGGTAGAGTGTACGATAAACGGCATAGGAGAACGCGCGGGCAACGCCTCATTAGAGGAAATAGTAATGGCATTAAAGACGAGGCCAAAGTTTTTTGACGCCGACACGAGGATAAACACGCGTGAGATATATAAGACAAGCAAGATGGTCTCAAGAATTACCGGCATGACAGTTCAGCCGAATAAGGCCATAGTCGGCGACAACGCCTTCGCCCACGAATCGGGCATTCATCAGGACGGTTTCCTGAAGGAACGCTCCACTTATGAGATTCTAAACCCCGAAGAGATAGGTATCCCAAAAAGCAAACTCATTCTGGGCAAGCACTCAGGGCGGCACGCGTTTAAAGACAGACTATCGGGGCTTGGGTTTCAGTCATTGACCGATGAGGAAATTAATAAGGCGTTTGAGCGTTTTAAGGCCCTCTGCGACCAGAAAAAGCACATATTCGACGAGGACATAGAGGCCATTATAACGGATGAGATTACGAAAGAAAGCAATGTTTATTCTTTTGCGTCGTTATATGTGGTAAGTGGTACGGGGCAAAAGCCACTGGCAAAAATAAAACTCTCCGTCAAGGGCGAGATGAGGGAGATGGAAAGCACGGGAGACGGCCCTGTTGACGCGGTATATAACGCCATAAAGGAATTGACGGGGACAAAGAGCGAGTTGAAAAAATATGAGATAAAAGGGCTGACCGGTGGCACAGACGCACTTGGCGAGGTGATGGTAATGTTGGAAGAGGATAGTCGCGTAGTGCGCGCAAGCGCCTCAGACCCGGACATTATCGCGGCCTCCGCCAAGGCGTATATCAATGCCCTTAACAAACTCGCCGTAGCAGGCAGGACAGTGGAAAAAGGCGTTTAAGATTACCTCCCCCCGATAAAAAACCCGTGTCGGCAATTCTAACTTTATGCTATACTCGTAGTCATGCACATGGAAATAGACGAAGAGGCATGTATAGGGTGTGGCAGGTGCGAGGAGATATGTCCGGCGGTCTTTTTTGTTGATGAGGCCATCGGCAAATCACAAATTATTGACCCCGATGGCTGCGACTACGCCGGGTGCTGCGAGGCCGCGGAGGAAAACTGCCCCGTCCACGCCATTCATATCGGGCAGCCCCACAGTCACTGATGAGAATCAATGAACATACTCGACGAATACATTAACGCCGCCCCGTCCGCACAAACAGCCATTGATATATTTAAGGGCGAATGGATATCAAAACTGCCTGGCGAGGGGCTAACGGCGGGGAAGGACGAACTCTTCAACGACGCCCGCATCCCATGGACAGAGGAGCAATTCGGGAGCTTTAAAGGGGCACGAGTCCTTGAACTTGGACCATTTGAGGCCGCCCATACCTATATGATGGACAAACGCGGCGCTGACTTCATTCTTGCCATAGAGATGAACACCCGTTCCTTTCTGAAATGTCTCATTGTGAAAGAGATATACGACATGAAAAGTTCGCACTTCATGCTTGGCAATTTTGTTGACTATCTCAAAAGCGCCTCAGACACGTTCGATGTCTGCATAGCAAGCGGAGTCCTCTACCACATGGTAAACCCGGCCGAATTAATATATCTGATCTCAAGGGTATCGAACAAGGTGATGCTCTGGACACATTATTATGACAAGGCGCTTGTTGAGGGGAACCCTACGGCATTCGGGCATTTCGACGGTGCGGATTCAGTAGAGAGCGAGTACATGGGATTTTCGCACGTTCTGTATAAGCAGAACTACCATAGCGCCCTTGATTGTGTATCCTTCTGCGGCGGAAGCTCCTCGTACAGCTATTGGATGACCAGAGAGGACATCCTTTTGTGTTTAAAGCACTTTGGCTACGGCGGTTTTCAAATCGGCTTTGACCATACGAGCCACCCCAACGGGCCTGCGTTTTGTGTCTCGGCTGTAAAGGATTGAAGACGAAGGGGGATAATCCCCCTCGTATTTTCTACATGTTTTATCAGTTGAATTCCATCTGCCGCCCGTTGGCGGCTTCAGTGCTCCAGCCCAAGGTTATTATAACTAATGCGTTTGTCCTAAAATAGAAGACACAATCTTCAAATGTCTTTGCAAGGCCATCAGGAGAATTTTTTTTGATAACCACACTAAACCTTTTTACAATTCGCGGTGTCTATAAAGCATTGATTCGAAAGTGGTCTGATTAGGCATATCTCCAAGGGAGGCGGCCGCGGTTTCTGTGGACGTCTCCCCTCACCACAACCAGCTCATGTCTGATATACCTGTCTATTTACATTCACCCGTAGATTTAACATGTTGGGCATACTCGCACATGCCAAGTTCACAGGCACGGGCAATATCACCGCATCCTTTTGTCTTATCGCCCCTAGTCATGTACACAATAGCCCTGTTGTAGTAGGCCGCGGCAAAATTACTGTTAATTTCCAGTGCCTTTGTATAGTCCGCGGTGGCATTGTCATATTCCTTTGTACCCTCAAAAAAGGCAATCCCTCTGTTGTAGTACGCCTCGGCAAAATCCTTCTTAATCTTTATGGCCTCGCTATACTCAGCAACGGCCTTGTCATAGTCCTTTTTCCCAATGCGATATACTTCTCCCAAACTATTATGCGCCTCGGCGTATTTTGGGTTAAGCTGTACCGCCCTGCTAAGGCCAACGATGGCATTTTCATAGTCATGTTTCTCTTTACCAAATATAAGCCCAAGGTTGTAGTACGCCTCGGCCAAATATGGGTTAATCTTCAATGCCTTAGTGAAATCGGCGACTGCCTTGTCGAACTCCCCCTTATCCATGTACTTGATTGCGCGGTTGAAATACTTGTCTGCGGCACTTGCACCGGCAGCCTCTATGGGTAAAAAGACAATCAGCGACAAGAGAAGCGCAACGGCACCGAGCCTAAAAATAGGGTAATTCATCTGTGGTATCCTCCATTGTGCAGTTATCTCCAAATATACGCATTATACAACTTTTACGGGAATCACAGCAAGCAGCCCCCAAATTAAGAAGCAGGGGGACGTATTGACAAATGCAACCCCGTTGCAATACAATCCCCGTATGAGGCAACAAACACTTGAGGCACTGAAAGACAAGGGGTTTCGTCTGACTAAGATAAGAAAACTTATTATAGATGTGTTCTTCTCTAACGCGGACGCGCCTATATCTGCCCCGGAGCTGAGAACGCACCTCCTTGCCTTAGACGTGAAGGCAAATAAGACGACAATCTATCGCGAACTGGATTTCTTGTCTGCCCAGGGCATAATCGTGGAAATCAATGCCGGTGACGGCAAGAAGCGATATGAACTTGACCGCTTTGGCCATCACCACCACATCTTGTGTCTGAGGTGCAGCGCCGTTGAGTGCGTGGCGATTGAAGACTGCGCGCTGGAAGAGCAGTTAAGCCGCGTTGATTTGAAGAATTTTAAAGTTACTGGCCATGCGTTGAATTTTTTCGGCATCTGCGCGGGGTGTAGCCCCTGCACGGAGTGCTGATGAGATATTACTGTCGGGCTATATACCAGTCGCCGCTGATAATTGTCGCGTTCATTGCCTTACTAATATCGTCGGCAAGGGCAAATGCCACGATGACAGCGGCGGCGGCGTTTTATCCCCTCGCCCACTTTGCCAAACAAGTAGGGGGCACCCTCACCGATGTACAAACCATAGTCCCCGTCGGCATAGAACCGCACGAATTCGACCCCGCGCCAAAGGACATAAGGCGCATATACGCCTCAAAGGTGTTTATATTTAATGGAGCCGATATTGATTTATGGGCGGAGAAAATCGCGCCGGACTTAGAAAAAAAAGGGGTTCTTACGGTAAACGCGACATCGGGCATTACACTTCTGACAACTCACGGGCAGGCAGACCCGCACGTATGGGTTGACCCCGTGCTCGCCCAAAAAGAGGTCGAACTCATACGTGATTCATTCATACGGGCTGACCCGGAAAACGAGCAGGTGTACAGGACAAACGCGGCGGCGTATCTGGATAAATTAAGGACATTAGACGGGAAATTCAGAGACGGCCTCAAATCCTGCGCCACACGAAAGATTGTGGTAAGCCACGGTGCATTTGCGTACTTAGCGGCGCGATATAACTTAGAAACCTTTGTATTAAGCGGCCTTTCACCGTCAGAGGAACCATCGCCGCGGCGCTTGGGGGAGGCCGTGAAGGCTGCCCGCGCTCAAGGCATAAGATATATCTTTTTTGAATCCCTCGTAAGTCCCAAAATAGCCGACACCGTGGCGCGTGAAATAGGGGCGGCAACGCTGGTACTAAACCCGATAGAGGGGCTGACGCCCGCCGACGCCGCGGCAGGCAGAGACTATGTCTCTATTATGGAGGACAACCTGAAAAACCTTCGCATAGCGCTCGAATGCCAATGACAACAAACTGCATAGAAGTCGAACACCTGAATTTAAGTTTCGACAAAAATGTCGTCATAGAAGACGTTAGTTTCAATATCACCAACGGGCAGTACACCGGCCTGATAGGACCAAATGGAGGCGGCAAGACCACGCTTATCAGAATAATACTCGGCCTTCTTACGCCGTCATCCGGCAGCGTGAGGCTCTTTGGTGAACCTGCCAGCGGGTTTATGAGGCGTTACCTGATTGGCTATGTGCCTCAGAACGCCTCACAGGCGGAGTTTTACTTTCCCGCCACCGCCCACGAAATCGTCAAAAGTGGCCGCACGGCGAGAGTGGGCATGTTCAGGCGCTTCAAAAAGGCGGACAATGCGGCCATAGCTCATGCGATGGAAACCGCAGGGGTAGCCCACCTGAAGGACCGGCTCATCGGAAAGCTCTCCGGCGGCCAGCGCCAGCGGGTGTTTATCGCGCGTGCCCTGGCCGGAGACCCGAAAGTCCTGATACTTGACGAACCGGCCGTTGGCGTGGATACGGCGTCGAAGGAGCGGTTCTATGAATTTCTGCATGAGCTGAATAAAAACAGCGGGATAACCATCTTGTTTGTCACGCATGACTTAGGGGTTATAGCGCGTGAGGTAGAGACAGTTCTGTGTCTGAACACAAGGCTGCTGTGCCACAGTGAACCGGGGGTTTTCACTGAGGACAAACTCATAGAAATCGCATATGGCGGCAAGGTAACGCCGGTAATTCACGGGCACTGAGAGGGAGTGGGCATGATGCCGGAGATATTTCAGTTTGATTTTATGCTGAGGGCATTTGCCACGGGGGCTATTTTGGCCGTAATTGCCCCGGTGATAGGGATTTTTATGGTCGTAAGGCGGTATTCTTTAATGGCGGACACACTGGCGCACATTTCACTAACCGGGGTAGCGGCGGGGATGTTGACTAAGACGTACCCGCTTGGCGGGGCGCTTGCCGTGTCAGTTATAGCGGCCGTAGGGATTGAGAAACTACGCACATCGAGGGCGGTATTTGGGGAGTCTGCCGTAGCGCTTTTCTTCTGGGGCGGGATGGCGGCGGCGGTTGTGTTGTTAAGCATGGCGGGGGGATTTAATGTCGGGTTGTTTGCGTATCTCTTTGGAAGCATTTCAACAGTAACGACGAGGGACTTATATCTTATCGCGGCCTTGGGGGTTTTAATTCTTGCGACTATTTTTCTGCTTTATAAGGAGCTGTTTTTCGTGTCCTTTGACGAATCTCTGGCAAGGGCAAACGGGCTGAGGGCGGAGAATTACAATCTTGTCATAATCGTTTTAGCCGCGGTGGCGATTGTGCTTGCGATGCCGATAGTGGGGGCGCTCCTGATTGGCGCCCTGATGGTGGTGCCCGTGGTAACGGCGATGCAGTTTGCGGTGAGTTTCAGGCAAACGTTGTTCATATCGATAGGAATATCGCTGATTTCGGTGATAAGCGGGCTGGTCTTATCGTATTACCTCGACATAGCAAGCGGCGGCACAATAGTAATAACGGCATTAGGGATTTTCGCGGTTGTATGGCTGATAACCGCTAAAAAAAGGTCATAAAATCCAATCGCTTATGATGAAAGACGAAGGGGGATAATCTCCCCGTTGTAGGTGACTTCACTAAGAATGACATCCTTCATTTGTGGACGAATGGCATTCATGGTTACTAAATCTATCTCTCTACCCAACAAGTCTTCAAGATAAAATTTCAGTTCAGCATAGTTGTTGAAAGTAACATATCCCTCCTCAAATTCAACAAGAACATCAATGTCACTTTCTGCTTTTGCCTCCCCACGGGCAAAGGAACCAAACACTCCCATAGAGATGAGATGGAATTGGCTCTGTATCACTTTATAGTGGCTTTTCAATATCTCGATGACGTTCATGCACTCTCTTTGTTAATTTATAAATTCACTTCTTAATTACAATAGTGGAACATAATCAGAGTAGAAACACGAGAAACTAAGTCATTGAAAAATGCAAATATCTGGTTTGGGATG
>JADFYL010000123.1 GCA_015233045.1 Nitrospirota bacterium
ATCCAACATCAAGACACTCGAAATCAAGAAGAGACAAGAGGAAGGCAAACTGGAAAGGCGCGCTGCCACCAGTAATGAAATGCCCTGACTGCGGCGAATTTAAGGCACCCCACCGCGTATGTTTAGGTTGCGGCAAGTACGACGGGAAAGAGGTACTGGCAGTAGTAGAGAAAGAGTAGGTAGCGTTCAATGAAGATAGCGCTGGATGCGATGGGAGGCGACAATGCCCCTGACGTGACTGTTGAAGGGGCGTTGCAGGCCGTCGGTGAGTATGACGACATAAGCGTGGAGCTGATTGGCAACTCAGATGTGTTATGGAAACGTCTGAAGGCCAAAAAGAACTATGACGACAAGAGGATAACAGTCAAACATGCCTCTGAAGTGGTTGACATGGATGAGGCAACGTCGCAGGCCCTCAGAAAGAAGAAGGACTCATCAATAAGGGTAGCGGTGGATATGGTAAAAAAAGGCGAGGCGGAGGCCATAGTAAGCGCCGGACATTCGGGCGTGGCAATGGCAACAGCGCTGACGATTCTAAAAAAGGCCCAGGGGGTTGACCGCCCGGCGATAGCCGTCCTGATGCCCATGGTAAAGGGGCGTTTTCTGTTGATTGACGCCGGGGCAAATGTTGACTGTAAACCCGACAACCTGCTCCAGTTTGCCCTTATGGGCAGTGCCTACTATAAGGCGGTCTATGGCGTCAAAGAGCCAAAGGTAGGTCTTATGAGCATAGGAGAGGAAGACACCAAGGGAAATGAACTGACAAAAGAGGTATTTAAGCTCTTAAAGACGGCGAATATTAATTTCATCGGCAACATAGAGGGCAAGGACATATTTACCGGCCTTGCGGATGTGGTGGTGTGCGACGGGTTTATAGGGAACACCATATTGAAGGTGAGCGAGGGGCTGGCGGACGCGCTGATGAGAATGCTGAAGGCGGAGATATCGGGGAGTTTCATAAGCAAACTTGGGTACCTGCTTATGAAGCCGGCAATCAGGGGTTTCAGAAGAAGGACAGACTACGATGAAAGTGGCGGGGCGCCGTTGTTGGGCATAAACGGTACGTGCATAATCTGTCATGGCCGCTCCACATCAAAGGCGATAAAAAATGCCCTGAAGGTGGCGAATCAGTTGGCGAAGGTGAATATTAATAAGATAATATCTGAGGAGATTGCCATGTCGCATAAGCAAATGAAGGAGCAACAGATTGCAGAGGGCTAAGATTATCTCAACCGGCTCATACGTACCGTCAAGAAGGCTGACCAACGGCGATTTGGAGAGAATGGTTGACACGTCTGATAAATGGATAATGGAAAGGACTGGGATAAAAGAGAGGAGGATTGTGGCCGAAGGGGAAAACACGTCGGATTTGGCGTATGAGGCCTCGAAGGCTGCGCTTTTGCGCGCTGGGATTTCAGCCGATTCCCTGGATTTAATCATTGTGGCGACGGTTACGGGGGATATGCCGATACCAGCAACAGCGTGTTTTCTGCAGAGCCGCCTTGGTGCGGGTAACGCGGCGGCTTTTGACGTAAACGCGGCGTGTTCAGGTTTTTTATTCGGCCTGTCTGCCGCCAATGCATACATAAAGAGCGGGATGTACAGGAGGGTGCTGTTAGTGGGGGCGGAGGCACTGTCTAGATTTACGGACTGGGAGGACAGAAACACCTGCGTCCTTTTTGGTGATGGCGCTGGGGCGGTAATTGTGGAGGCGTCAGATGGCCAATCCGGCGTCATGTCGGTTGACATACACTCAGACGGCAACTACTGGGAACTGTTAAATATGCCGGGGGGCGGCTCCAAATATCCTCCATCTGCCCCATCAGAGGAAGCGGCGGCAAACCGCTTATACTACATAAAGATGAAAGGCAATGAGACGTTTAAAGTAGCGGTAAGGACGCTTGAGAAACTCGTCCTTGACGCCCTTGAAAAAAATGGCCTCAAGGCCTCCGACATAGCCCTGTTGGTGCCGCATCAGGCAAACCTTAGGATAATATCGGCAACTGCCTCAAGGCTTGGCATAGGCATGGATAGGGTGATGGTAAACCTCGACAGGTGCGGCAATACCTCAGCCGCCTCCATACCGATTGCCTTGGATGAGGCCGCCTCGGGCGGGCGAATAAAAGACGACGACTACGTACTTCTGGAGGCATTCGGTGGGGGACTTACATGGGCATCGGCCGTAATCCGGTGGTAGCAGGGCGAATTATTGAATCAGCACGGGATTATTCTAAAGTTTTCGTTTGAGAAGTACGAATATATATGTTAGTATATGTGGCGTTTAGGTTGATAAACGTAATAAAGTGTGGGTAAAAGGGGGCATGAGATGAAAGGGGGCATGAGATGAGAAAGGCAGCCTCGATAATAGTGATGTTGGCTTTTTTGTTGTCTTGCGGCACAGCGGTATTTGCCGAGTATGTAAACGGCCATTTCAACAAGAAAGGGACATATGTCAGTGGTCATAACCGCAAGCCCAGGTCCGGTTCGTACAAAGGTGGGTCAGTAAGGAAAGGCTCCGGGGTCAGCAAGGGCGCAAGAAGGCGAAGATAAAAGACTGTTTTCTGAATCGGCTAATTCTCTAAATATATGGAGGTTGAATGTTAAACAACATTAAGATAGGCGCGAGGCTTTATATCCTTGCCGGATTTAGTTGCGTATTACTTGTGGTGATAGGTCTGTTCGGACTAAACAGCACGCTGAGCACACACGCCTTGCTCAAAAGCAACTACGAGCATGGGACGGTTGCATTGGGGGAAATGAGTGTTATTTACAAAACTTTTGAGCGCAACAGGGTGAATCTCGTTCAGATGCTGCTGGTTCAGACCAAGGCAGAGGCAGACAAGAGAATCCCGGCGATAGAAAAAGGGATCGAAACGATAAACGATCAGTGGAAATTATACACGTCATCTAAGATATCCGATGATGAGAAAAGGCTTGCCGATAAGATACAGCAAGACAGGGCGGTCTTTTTGAGTGAAGGGTTGACGGCTGTGATGAACGCGGTAAAAGGCGGCAAATATGACGAGGCAAAGGAACTCTTTGACAGTAAATTCAGGCCGCTCGCAGTTGCGCTGGAGAAGGATTTTGATGAGTTAATCCAACTGCAGCTCGCTGGCGCGAAAGGCGATTATGAAAAATCGGAGAGGAATGTTACCTCGACGAAGACCCTGCTGATAGCTCTTATCTTAATTGGCGTGGTCTGTATGCTGGTGGCGGCCATAACGATAATCAAAAGTATAACGAGACCGTTAAGTGAAGGTGTTGGGGCGATGCACAGAATTGCATCGGGTGACCTGACAGTGGATATACAGTCGTTTAACACAGATGAAGCTGGGCAGCTTCTTAACGCTATGGCTGAGATGGCGGCCAATTTAAATGAAATGATAGAGAAGATAAAGCAGTCTGCCGACATGGTGGCGGCGTCAAGCGACGGGTTGAAAAGCAGCTCTGAGCAGATGTCCCTTGGGGTAAACGAGCAGTCAAGCAAGTCCTCGCAAATCGCCACATCGGCGACCGAGATGTCACAGACGGTTGTTGATATAGCAAGAAATGCCTCAAGCATAGCGACCTCCGCCGTGGACACGGCGAGAGAGGCAAAAGAAGGTGAGGCAATAGTAAATAAATCCATAAATGAGGTCAAGGGGATAGCGCAAACGGTAGGCGAATCAGCGGGGTTGATATCGTCATTAGGAGAACGCTCGAAGCAGATTGGGGATATAGTAAAGGTAATCAAGGACATAGCCGACCAGACAAACCTGCTGGCCCTAAATGCCGCGATAGAGGCGGCGCGTGCGGGAGAGCAGGGGCGTGGGTTTGCGGTAGTTGCAGATGAGGTGAGAAAGCTGGCGGAAAGAACGGCCAAGGCGACATCTGAGATAAGCACGATGATCATCTCGATTCAGGATGAGACTGATATGGCGGTATCTTCAATGGACGGTGCCACAAAAATGGTGGAGGCTGGGGTGGAAAACGTAAGCAGCGCGGGCGAATCGCTGCATAAAATAGTAGCCAGCATCCAGTCGCTTCAGGTGATGGTAGAGCAAATAGCCTCGGCAACCGAGGAGATGTCCACTGTGTCAGAGACAATCACAACCGACATAGAATCCATAGCGAATGTCTCACAGGAGACCTCGGCAAGTTCCGACCACATTGCGCGCTCGGCGTCCGAGCTTTCAGACCTTTCCTCAGGGTTGCAGCAAATCGTCGGCCAGTTCAAAGTCAGCGGTGCCATAGGTTACTCAGGGGGCGGCAAAAGGCCACTAAAACTCCAGTAACATGATAAATACAATCGCCGCGAAGGAACTTAAGGTCGGGATGTATGTAAGAATGCCAGTGGCTTGGATCAAACATCCATTCGTGAGAAACGAGTTTATCCTAACAAGCGCCGACCAGATTGAGAAGATAGTCGAAAGTGGCTTTGATGATATCGCCGTGGATACCGCGAAATCGGTTTTATCAATAGAAGACGTTGAAGCCATAAGCCACTCTGATAAAGACATAAACCCGCCGACGGATTGGAACCCTGAAAAGTTTCTGACAGATGACCTGAAAGAGGCAATACAAGACACAAAGATGCCAAAAGAGGACAAGGCGAAAGAGGTCTACAAATTGTCTCTTCAGATGATGGGGAGGTTACTTGAAAGCCCGACGGTGGAGAATATCAAGGTATCGAAAGAGGGCATAACCTCTATAGTGGATATGATTCTAAGGGAACCAGAGACCTCCGGCTACATGTTAAACATAACCTCTCACGACTTCTATACGTACACCCACTCTGTAAACGTGGGGATTCTCTCTATAATGGTATCAAAGGAGATATTCGGCAATTCCGACGCCCATGACATGCACGAACTTGGGGCTGGATATTTTCTTCATGACATGGGCAAGACAAAAGTCCAGCCGGAGATAATCAACAAACCTGGCCGTCTTAACGACGATGAGATGTTTAAGATGCGCACACATCCATACCAGGGGTACAAGATACTGGATAAGGCCGGGGCGTTAAGCGAAGAGTGCAAGATAATCGTAATGCAGCACCATGAGAGAGAGGATGGAACGGGTTATCCACGCAGGTTGAAAAAAGATGAAATCCATCCATACGGGAAAATTGGCTGCATCTCGGATGTATTTGACGCCTTAACCGCTGAACGCTCATACAAGCAGGCCCTGACGCCATATGAAGCCCTCAGACTTATGAAAGAGCAAATGCTAAACCACTTTCAGGCGGACATATTCAGGAGCTTCGTACTGCTGTTCAGCAAGTAATTAAACGCCTCGCTGTGATTAACGCCCGGCTCCGGTGCCTATAGCTTACGGGAAGGCTATAGGCGTTACTCTGGTAGACTATCTTATTTAACCTCTGCAAAGGCGTCTGCGAACTGTCTGGTGTAGCGGTCTTCGTAGACAGGGAAGAAAAATATTGATTCGCAGCTCGGGCAGGTAAACATGTTTCCACTTTCATACTGAACCTTCAAAACGAGGTTTGCGTTGCAAGAATCACACCTTTTCATACCTCTTCTCCTTTGTTTTTTTGACATGGGCAAGCCGTTCATTGCCTGAGGTGTTAAGAATATCCAACTGTCTAAAAACGTCATTGATTCGTCAATAATTTGACACAATCTGGTAATACTTGCCAGGGTCTTTCGTCCAACATTGTTGAGTTTCATCAGTATATCCCCACTGTTATTTAATCGGCATATTATCATAAAACTATTAGGAAGCAAATATCATGCCACGCTTACATGCCTCTTAGGGAAAGCACTGGATAAGGAATGTTTTCAGTAGCGGCATTGATTTAGTGACAAGTCAGGCAGTTGACATAAAATTTTAAAAAATGTTATTTTTCATAGAAGGCTATTGCCACCGTAGCTCAGTTGGTAGAGCAGCTGATTTGTAATCAGCTGGTCGGGGGTTCAAATCCTCTCGGTGGCTTCCTTTAAAACGGGGGTTGCAGGGTTTGTGGGGGGGTAGCATGGTCACTTATCTTCCTCATTGTGTAGCTCTTGTATAGTTGATTCCGGATAAATGGATTTGTCTTGTATAAAAAAAGGCCTACCCATTACAGGCAGGCCCCCTCAACAAAAAAACTATGGCCCGAATGTCGGAAGCACTACGGAACTCACCAGCGTTGCCCCGTTCATAGTCAAGATTACAGTGCTGCCGGCGTTTTGATTTCTCCAATAAATCTTGACGTAACCGTTTGAATCAGGCTTTGCCGCCGCGATCATCGTCCAGCTTGGGTCCGACACCTGAGGCAGAAGATAATAGTTGCCAACGTTGGTTCCTATGAGATCCCAATAAAGGTTATAACCGGCGGTCTTATTTCTCCACAGTACGTCCGTATGTCCGTCGTGGTCCATGTCGGCGGCACCCCCAACTACCCAACTCTCATCGGATAACGCGGGCAGAGAATCAGCACTGGAGTAGGTGGTGCTTTTTAAATACCATATGGCATTAGAACCATTTACCAGGTGCCTCCAGAGGATGTCAACGTACCCGTCGCCGTCAAAATCCCCTATTGCGGCCACTATCCAGTTCCTGTCGCTTAACGTCGGAAGGAATACATAACTTTGCACGGTCGCGCCGTTCATCAGCCATATCATGTTTTCGCCGGTTGAGACGTTTCTCCATAAGATGTCCGCATAGCCGTCCTTGT
>JADFYL010000124.1 GCA_015233045.1 Nitrospirota bacterium
CAGGGCAGGACGGCTCGTATCTGGCCGAGTTGCTGTTGTCTAAGGGCTATGAGGTTCACGGCATAATCCGCAGGGCAAGCACTTTTAATACTGGCAGAATCGACCATATGTTTGTGGACAAGCACGACCCAGATGCAAGATTCTTCTTATACTTCGGCGACCTCTCGGATTCCAGCCAACTGACAAGTATAATTTACAACGTCAAGCCGGATGAAATCTACCATCTCGGCGCTCAGAGCCATGTCAGGGTAAGTTTCGACATGCCTGAATACACCGGCGACGTAACGGGACTGGGAACGACGCGCGTCCTTGAGGCACTGAGAAAAAGTGGGGTTGCCTCGAAATTCTATCAGGCCTCTTCCTCGGAGATGTTTGGCGCTGCCCCTGCCCCGCAAAACGAACTCACGCCTTTTTGTCCCAGAAGCCCATATGCCGCCGCAAAGGTCTATGCCTACTGGATGACGGTAAACTACAGGGAAGGCTACGACATGTTTGCCTGTAATGGTATTTTGTTTAACCACGAATCCCCCCGGCGCGGAGAGACATTCGTCACGAGAAAGGTTACTATGTCGGTGGCCGCGATTATTGCCGGCAAACAAAAAAAACTCTATCTCGGCAACATAGACTCTAAACGCGACTGGGGTTTTGCGCCTGAATATATATATTGTCAGTGGCTCATCCTTCAGCAGGACAGACCTGGCGATTATGCCATTGGCACGGGGCAAACCCATACGGTAAGGGAATTTGTTGAGCATGCCTTTGATTACGCGGGAGTTGAAATCGAATGGAAAGGTTCAGGCGTAAATGAAAAAGGCATCGTTAGATCGCTCTCCTCATCGCTTGGCTCTGTCCTGACGCCCGGCGATGTGATAATAGAAATAGACCCCGGGTATTTTCGCCCCACAGAGGTGAACGTCCTTCTTGCTGATATTACAAAGGCGTCTAAGATGCTGAACTGGCAGCCCCGCGTTACGTTTAATGAGCTTGTTAAGATCATGGTTGACGCCGATATGGGGGCCGCTAACCTGACCCCTCCGGGGCAAGGCAACATAATCCTCGCCGAAAAAGGTCTCAACTGGACAAACACGACTACTGAAGTACGAAGATGAATAAAACCTCTAAGATATTCCTCGCAGGGCACAAGGGCCTAGTCGGCTCAGCGATATTAAGACACCTCAGAGATAAGGCATATACGAATATAATACTAAGGACGAGTTCAGAGCTAGATCTCAGGCGTCAGGTGGATACGGAGAGGTTTTTCGAGACCGAAAGGCCCGAGTATGTTTTTCTGGCCGCGGCTAAAGTGGGCGGCATCATTGCCAACAGCACATATAAGGCCGAGTTCATATACGATAACCTGATGATAGCCGCTAACATTGTCAACTCCGCGTGGAAGTACGGCGTAAGGAAACTGATAAATCTGGGGTCTTCGTGCATATACCCCAGACATGCCCCGCAGCCGATGAAAGAGGAACACCTCCTTACAGGCCCGCTTGAGTCTACAAACGAGCCTTATGCCATGGCCAAAATAGCGGCCATAAAGCTCTGCAGGTACTATAACGAGCAGTATGGCACTGATTTTTTGACCGTCATGCCGACAAATCTGTATGGCCCTTTTGACAACTATAATCTCGAAACGGCACATGTGCTTCCTGCCCTGATAAGGAAATTCCACCTCGCCCGCATCATGGAAAAAGGCGGCAACGACTGTCAGGGTGCGATAAGAAGAGACCTTGCCGCGGCCCCGTTGGGCTTTGGCATAGACGCCCGGCATGTCAGCGACCCCATAGCAGTTCTGGAAGGGCTTGGTGTCACGGCCTCTGCCGTCACCCTATGGGGCAGCGGAGAGCCGTACAGGGAATTTCTGTATTCAGACGAGCTGGCCGGTGCATGTGTTTATTTGATGGAACGCTACGGGCACGAGGCCATTGGCGAGCTGCTTAACATAGGGACGGGCGAGGATCTGCAAATAAAGGACATCGCCGTTATGGTAAAAGATATAGTTGGATTTAAGGGTGAAGTTCGCTATGACAGGACAAAACCCGACGGTACTCCCAGAAAACTCCTCGATGTGTCTAAGATAAGGTCGCTTGGCTGGAGCCCGTCAATAGCCCTTGAAGAGGGGATAAAAAAAGCATACGAATCCTATTTATATCCAGCAATTCTCGATGAAGGTAAAGATAGCACTGGTATTGTACATAGCATGTCTGTAAATATAGTAAATATGTAGCTTCTAATTTCATAATTAAGCGATATATGTTATGCTTCTTGGCAGGAGGTGTCTATGTCCAGGAAAGCAGCGCAGATACAATGTTCTGAGAAAGAGAAGGGCAACATTAACGGGATGGTCAAGAAGCAGGATGATTGAGGCGAGAATGCTTGAGAGGGCAAAGATTATACTTGGCTGTTTGCATGGTAAGCCGATAATGCAGATAGCGGGTGAATTGAAGATAAGGCCGAATACGGCGATAGAATGGCGGCAGCGTTTTAGCCACAAGGGTCTAAGAGGTTTGTATGATCTTCCGCGAAGTGGCAAGCCGCCGGTATATGGCGATGAGTTTCGTAAACGGGTATTGACTGCCTTAGAGTTACCACCTCCGGCGGGGCAATCTGTTTGGGATGGTACTTCTTTAGCGAAACACCTTGGCAGCTCGGATGATGCCGTATGGCGCGTATTACGTCAAGATGGAATCTGTTTAAGTCGTCATCGTAGTTGGTGCATCAGTACCGATCCTGAATTTGCAGCCAAGGCCGCGGATATAGTGGGTCTGTATTTAAATCCGCCTGAAAAGGCGCTTGTATTGTCAATTGATGAGAAGCCGAGCATTCAGGCTTTAGAGCGTTCAACAGGATATGTGGAAACCAGTAGTGGTAAAATTGTAAGAGGATATCGCAGCACTTACAAACGACACGGTACTCTGAATCTGTTTGCTGCCCTTGAAATATCTACAGGTGTTGTTCATACACAGACAACAAAGCAAAAAAGGCGGATAGAATTTCTGGAGTTTATGGACAAGGTATTGCTGGACATTGATACAACCAACAAAGAGATACATGTTATATTGGATAATTGCTGCACACACAAGAAAAACCATGAATGGCTTTTAAAGCACCCGAATGTATACTTCCATTATACGCCAACTTCTGCAAGTTGGTTAAATCAGGTAGAAATATGGTTCGGCATTCTTACACGTAAGGCGCTTAGGGGTGCCAGCTTTAAGAGTACCGATGACATAAAAAAAGCTATTGAAGATTTTGTACAAGTTTATGGCCCTACAGCAAAGCCATTTGTCTGGAGAAAAAGAGAAGTGCTCGGTTCACAGCTAAGAAATACTATCTCGAACTTATGCAATTAGACGATAGCATTGGTAATCGTCACACCTCCGCCTATTATAATGAAGCCCACTGTTGCGAGGCAGCTGGACTTGGTTTGCATTATAACAAATATAAACTGTAAAGTGTGTAAACTATTGTGTATAATTCGCTTCGCGACAAAAGACTGCCTCCACCCGGCTTGTCTTGTCGTCATTCCGGCTTGTCCGGAATCTGTCTCTCCACTACGTCCTCAAGCCAAATAAATAGGGGGAGGGAAGGTTTTCGCCTCCCCTCCCTCCGAACCGTACAGGCGGATTTCCCGCATACGGCTCACCAGTTAGTGGTTTCCACATCGGGATTGACGAGCTGAGTCATAGGCTGCGGTTAGAGTGAACAGCCCAAGACCGCCAAAGTAAGCATTTGGCCATTTCAGATGGTCAAACGCCAAGACGGGGGATTATCCCCCCGGAGAGCGTATACCTGAAGGGGACTTTCACCCCTCCGACTATGCACACTCACAGGCACACGATTCTGGACAAGCCGGAATGACAAAAATAAGGGGGGCAATTTCTAATGCGTTTGCCCTGCTCACTTACTTCTATGGCTGCATTTTAGAATAGTAAATATGCTAAAATAGACACGATGAAACGGGAGACCTCTGATGGTGCCCTTACGGGGCGTATTGCGTTTCTGGTTGAGTTAAACACCCTGAAAAACGCGATCATTGCCGAAAAGGACTTCAATGAGCAGATAAAAATCCTCTGCACCGGCATCCTCGATACGCTTGGCATGTCAAGGGTATTGTATTATTTCCCCCTCAACGGCAACCGCCTCCATGCCGCTTATGAATTTATAAGGCATGGAAAGAAAATTAAATTCGTCGAAGGCCCGCAGGTTCGTTCGTCTTTTAATCCACCGAGGGCCATAACCGAAAGCGAACGCATGTATCTGGCAAGCCAAAACGGTTACTACATCAAACTCAAGGACAAGATATCCGACCATGAGAACATCTTTGTCCTCGTCTGCATTAAAGACAATGAAGGAACCCCGGCGGGATATTTAAAAGTTGAAATAGACACAGAAAATTACCGGTTTACGAAAGACTGTCCAGTGGCTCTGCCGCCACCCCCCGAAACTGAAAACGCCATTATGAAGAGAAACGAACTCTTTGTAAACTGGCAGCGCGAGCTGCTCTCAGATTTGCGCGAGGTTATCGGGGCAATTGTGGAGCTGTCAAATTTTATTACCCTCAGTACGGTAAAAGACCCGTATTGCGAGCTAAACAGGGCTCTCTTCGACTCCGGCAAACTGCGTGCATTTGAGCTGCTTGTGAAGGAGTTTAAGGCCGGAGGACTTACCGAGCGTTTCAATCTCATCCCAGAGCTTATCAGGCTTCTGGATGCCGAATCCATCAGGTTATACTCAAAAAGCTCAAGCGAAATTGTGAAGACCATCGGCGTCTGGAGTAAGGAATCCGCCATTGTCGCCCCCGTCTATAAGTCCTCGTTTCTGGAGGGCAGGAAGATAATAACCGACGGGGATTCCATCTATCAGGCAGACCTCAAGGGATATGACGTCGTGCTTGATATATTGAGCAACCCCAAGTGCGCGGGGATGAAGGAACTCACCAACCTCACATCCTATATAGTGGTCGCGCTTTATGACACGATGAAAAAAACCATCGGCTTCATGCAGGTGAACTACATATTCAGAGGCGATATGGGGCGCTTTAAGTTCCATAGAAAACTCAAAAAAGACCTTGAGATACTGCAAAGCGTCTCCATATATTTGACGGCCATCCCGGAGAGCGAGGAGTTTACCCACAACCCCGCCCCCGTGCTTGACGGGCTTAGGAAATTTATTGACTTCCTGCCCGGTGACACTGCAAGCAATGATCAGATTTTCAGCTATATCTCTGACACAATTTCGGCAGCGCCGGAGACACTTGACAATGAAACCCTGCCGGAGCTTATAGACAATCTCAAGAAATTCTCCTACTTCGTAAGAGACAAAAGAGACGTTATCAACTTCTTCAGAAGCCTCTACGGTATGGTCGGGGAGCGATTCAGGCCACTCGTAGTCTCTGCCGTTACAATCATGTTCGAACACTTCAGCATTGAACAGGGGAAAGAACTCACCGTGTTTCGCGGGGCGTGCTACGACACCCTGGCACAGTGGATGAAGTCGGAGATAAAGACGATAATCTCAAACAAACACCAGTTAAACCACTCCACAGAAACACTTGAACAGCTCCTGCAGCTTAACTGCATCTTCATATCCAAGTATCGCGACCAGGACGGCGCACTTCAAAAGTGCACCGAATTCCTTGAGGCCATGAATATTAACGACTTTGACAACACGGACTTCCTCTTCTACCTGTTTACACTAAACCCTGACATGCCCGGGCCGTATAAAACGGAGATATTTAAGAGTTTTCACTATCTCATAGGAAACGCCCTGCTAAGCGGCGAAAGAACCGCCGAGGTCCTCGCCCTTGCCCTGTCAACGGCGGAGTCCTTCCCTGATGACTACAATCTTTTAAGCCAAATTCTATCAACGGCCATAATAGCCTTTAACAGAGACGGCGCTGGTTCACCTCTGAGGCAGGTTGAATTCAGGAGTCAATTCGCCGCCCTCTGCCGACGGGTTCTTGGCGGGACAGACAACTGGCTTGCCGACTATACGGCCGCCCTGCTGCTTTTTACAATTGGCCTCCCGGAAGATCAAAACTCGATAAACCTCACAAATTTCAGGGCATTTCTCTCAAAAGAGATGCCCTGTAATAAGGCCGCCGTGCTTTCGGCGATTTGTGATTTCCTTCAATCACAGGACTACAACATAGACTTGGACGAGCTGGACGGCTCAGTGAGGCTGATGCTGCCCCTGTTGCAGCCCGGCGACGCGGAGGTCATAAATCTGGCAAAAGAGATAATCATGTTCCTTGGAAGCCATATAATAAAATACCGAAGCCCGGCCAAAAGCGGCAACTTCATGAACATACTCATAAACGAGTTGTCAAACACGGAGGCACTCTCGGACATCAACTACAAACTCACCATTCACGACATCCTCTACACCCTGAAGACAGAAAGGATTGAACACCAGTCCATTCATCCTATCCATAATGGGCACGGGGCACACCCGGCAAGCCCCCAGGACTCATACATATCGGCAGTATCCTCCACGCTTGGCTTCAATCCCTTCGATGTGGGCGACAAGGGCTGCCACCTCCTTGAAGTCATCGGGCAGTGTTCAATTCCGG
>JADFYL010000125.1 GCA_015233045.1 Nitrospirota bacterium
TAATACCCGTGAGTCAGAGTACTTTGATACCTTAGAATAAAAGGAATCATCGTCGAAATCTATTTTGGTGTTAGGGTTTATCATATTCCATAGTTCTAATACATTTCTATGCATATCTTCAAAATATGCCAAATTAGAATTATATATAATAAGATGAACAAACACCGCTATTTTCTCACCTGTAGTCAATTTCTTATTCTTAATCAGCTTCATTAGTATCGCAACAGCTTCTTTCTTGTTGCCCTTTACATTTTCGATCATCGCCTTGTACATCGCTAAATTAAAAGGAACGTTTCTCTTAACAAGTTTGTAACATTCATGAACTATCAGTTCGGCATTATCTATATCGTTTAACCTCATGTAACAGTCTATCAAAAATATCATCGTTCTTATTGAATCTTCGGGGTTATTCTTCAAATAGTCTAAAATTTCGATTTCTAAAGAATGCAAATCCTCTATTGAGGTACTTTGATTTAACCTCTCGGCAAAGTCATTGCTTCGAAGTAATGCTACTGGCATTATCGCACCCGCCGCATATCAATCTCATATCCCGTCATCTTCCAAACCACCTCACTCAGTGTAACACAGCTGCTCGCTGGCTTGTCAATCAAATCACCGTTTGATTTTTGAAATATTCTTATAGACAAGCCCGCATGTCTCAGGTCTGTAATCTGAATTACACCTTCATCCATACTACAGGTTGAAAACAATGAACATCTGCTTAGACTGGTTAACGGCCAGCCTTTATGATATGATAAACGCTGTTCAGGGCGAAGTCCGCTTTTTCGAGCTCTTTGGTGCCGCCTTGCGCCATGTCGGCCCTTCCTCCGCCTCTGCCTCCGGCGAGGTCTGCGACCTCTTTTAAAATCTTCCCCGCGTGGTATTTGTCCGTCAGGTCCTTTGTTACCATCGCGATGAATGACAACTGGCCATCCTGTACCGAGGCAGCTATGATTATGCCTGAGCCTAATTTTTCCTTTAATTTGTCGGCAAAGTCCCTAAGGCTCTTTTGGTCAAGCCCGTCCCGTTTTGAAACCAGTACCTTTACGCCGTCAACTTCCTTTACTGATTGCAGAAATGACGATATGTCGCGCCCCATGTCCTTTGTCTTCAGAGACTGGAGTTCTTTTTCAAGTTCCTTTACCTTTTTTATTATTGCCGGGAGTTTCTCAAGCGGCGTCTCTGTCTTCAATAACTCTGAGACCGTCTTAAGTTCGCTGATTTTATGTCTTGCAAGGGCGAGGCTTGCCGTGCCGGTTATGGCCTCTATCCTCCTTACGCCTGATGCGATGCTTCCCTCTGCTATTATAATAAACGGGCCTATCTGTCCCGTCATCTGGCAGTGTGTGCCGCCACATAGTTCCTTACTAAAACCCTCCACCTCTACGACGCGCACCTCAGAGCCGTATTTCTCGTCAAACAGTGCTGTCGCCCCGTAGTCTATGGCCTCGTTTATGCCCATTGTGTGCGTTGCCACGTGCAGGTCTTCCAGTATTTTGCTATTTATCATGTCCTCAATTTTGTGTTTCTCTTCGTCGGTAATGGGATAAAAATGCGTGAAGTCGAAGCGCAGCCTTTCAGGGGTGACAAGTGAACCGGCCTGTTTTATATGGTCGCCTATCAAGCTCCTGAGAGCCGCTTGCAGCAGGTGTGTCGCCGTGTGGTTGCGCATTGTGGCCATTCTGAGCTTCTTATCAACCCTGCATGAGACAGCCTCAGACTGCCTTAAAGAGCCGCTTTTCACATGAACCTTATGTACGATTAAATTATTGGGGGTCTTTTTTGTATCTCTGACCTCAAGAGTTGCCTTATCAGTTTGAATAACGCCCCTGTCACCGGCCTGACCGCCGGATTCTCCATAAAATGGCGACTTGTCGAGGATTATCTCGGCATCGTCCCCTTTGTGTAAGACCTCCACAGGTTCGCCGTTTTTAAGCATCAGATTGACTGACGCGTCGGTCTCTAAAAGCTCATAACCCATGAAATATGTCTCGCCGCTTATCCTTACGGCGTTGTTATAGATGGAACTCACCACGCCGCTTATCCCGGCCTGGTCCTCCGCCCATGAGAGCTTTCCCCGTGTCCTCTGTTTTTTCATTTCCTCATTGAAGCCATCCTCATCAACCGCGAGGCCGTTTTCTTTGGCCGCCTCCATCGTTAAATCCATCGGGAAGCCATATGTGTCATAAAGCCGAAAGGCCTCACCACCCGGGATAACGCCCAGTCCTGCAACTTTCACCGAGGCGATTATCTCATCGAGCAGCTCTGAGCCTTGGTCAAGCGTCCTGAAAAACCTCTCCTCTTCAAACTTTAATATCTCCTCTGAGCGCTCCCTCTCTTTTGACAGCTCAGGATAGACATCCCCCGAGGCCTCAACAACGGCGCGTATTAATCTGTGTAAGAAGGGCTTCCCTACGCCTAGTTTTCGGGCGTGTCTTGAAGCGCGGCGAATTATACGCCTTGCCACATAGCCGCGGCCATCGTTTGACGGCATCAGCCCCTCAGACAGCAAAAAAGTAACCGCCCTGATATGGTCTGCTATCACCCGTATTGATACGTCATGCGACTTGTCTTTTCCATAAGTGACGTGGGCCTTCGTAGTGATGGCCTCTATGATTGGCGCAAATATATCGGTATCAAAATTGTTCAGTTTCTTTTGCAGGACGCTCGTAATGCGCTCAAGCCCCATGCCCGTGTCTATGCTGGGTTTAGGAAGATGAGTGAGCGTGCCGTCCACCGCCCTATCGTATTGCATGAAGACCAGATTCCATAACTCCAGATACCTGTCGCAGTCACATCCGACGGCGCACTCAGGCCGCCCACACCCCATAGCCTCGCCCTGGTCTATGATTATCTCTGAGCATGGGCCGCAGGGGCCAGTGTCTCCCATCTGCCAAAAATTATCCTTCGCCCCAAGCCTCACGATCTTATCTTTTTTTAACTCCGTATTCTCTGTCCATAGGGTTATAGCCTCTTCGTCATTTTCAAACACGGATACCCAGAGTTTATCTTTGGGTAGTTTATACCAGCCTGTCAGGAGTTCCCACGCAAAGACTATGGCGTCTTTTTTGAAATAATCCCCGAACGAGAAATTTCCAAGCATCTCAAAAAACGTGTGATGGCGTGCGGTGAAGCCAACATTTTCTATGTCGCTTTGCTTGCCACCGGCGCGCATACACTTCTGGCACGACGTGGCGCGGCCGTAGCCGGGTGCGTCAGTTCCCAAGAAAGCGCCCTTAAACTGCACCATGCCGGCGCTTGTAAACAGGAGTGACGGGTCATTCTTAGGTATAAGCGAAGAGCTTTTTACCCGTTCGTGCCCTCGTTCACGGAAATACTCTAAGTACCGCTGTCTTATCTCTTTTCCCTTCATCTCTTCCCAGCCTTTGCCATTTCAGCCGACTCCTCATATTCACATAGCCCCTCTTCAGGGTCACACAGCCCTTCATATTGTCTTATGGCCCTCTGGATTATCCCATAGTCATAACCCTTCCTCTGAAGCTGACCGCAGAGCCTGTTGATTTTAACCTTTAATGGCAGTTTTTTTAAAGCCCTTTCTTTCTTGCCGATAAGTTTTATTGCCATTTCCATCTGCTCATCAGCAGATATGGCCATCTGGCCGATTATCTCGTCAGGAATGCCTCGCTTTTTGAGGTAGTATTTTGAGCCATTTTCACCGAGCATCTTCCCCTCTTTGCAGTAGCGCATGATGTATTCGGCCGTCTTCTGGTCGTCTATGAGACCGGCTGCCTTAAGCTGTCCGATAGTGCCTTCAATCAATTCGTCGCCGTAGCCCTTTTCACGTAGTCTCGTTTTAAGCTCAAGTTCGCTCCTGTTGCGAATGCTAAGCAATTTAATCGCGTAACTCTTAATGTTCGGGGCAGCTCTCATCCTTCCTCTTTTACTCTTCCTCGGGGACAATTTCGGCAATTGAGATGTGTCCCTGCTCACGAATTTTGGCCTCTACTTCAGACATAACGGCCTCGTTATCAAGGAGGTATTTCTTTGCGTTGTCCCTGCCCTGGCCAAGTTTGGTGCTGCCGAAGCTGTACCATGTGCCTGCGCGTTCGATTATTCCCTTGTCAGCGCCGATGTCAACCAACTCTCCGGCCTTTGATATGCCTTCGTTGTAGTAAATATCGAACTCGGCCTGCCGAAACGGCGGGGCTACCTTGTTTTTCTGTACCTTTACCCTTACGCGCCCCCCCATTACCTCCTGATTTACCTTGATGCTGTCTATCTTTCTTATGTCAAGGCGCAGGGAGGAGTAAAATTTCAGCGCATTGCCCCCTGTGGTGGTCTCAGGGCTTCCATACATAACGCCAATCTTGTGTCTTATCTGATTTATAAAAATCACCGCCGTGTTGCTCTTGGATATGGCCGATGTCAGTTTCCTCAGTGCCTGGCTCATAAGCCTTGCCTGAAGCCCCGGCAGTTGGTCGCCCATGTCTCCCTCTATCTCTGCGCGCGGCACAAGGGCGGCAACCGAATCAATAACTATAATGTCAAGGGCATTGCTCCTTACAAGGGTTTCGCACACCTCAAGGCCCTGTTCGCCGCTGTCAGGCTGAGAGATGAGCAAATCCCCAACCTTCACCCCTATGCGTGTGGCGTAACTAACGTCAAGGGCGTGTTCAGCGTCTATGAAGGCCGCCACTCCGCCCGTCTTTTGCGCCTGTGCTATGGTGCTCAGGGCCAGGGTGGTCTTGCCGGAGGACTCAGGGCCATATATCTCTGTCACCCTTCCCCGTGGGATTCCCCCTACGCCGGTTGCAAGGTCAAGCGTGAGTGAACCTGTTGGGATTACCTTTATCCCTTCGGCGATGGCATCAGCGCCGAGTTTCATTATCGAGCCTTTGCCGAAATTCTTCTCTATTTGCGCTATGGCCGCTTCTATTGCCTTTTCCTTGTTCTTGTCCTTATCTTTGTCCTTGTCTTTGTCCTTCGTCATCTCAATGCCTCCTGTTGTTATGTGGCTCTTTCGCTTAAATATCTCAAAAACCTCTCTTTGTGTTTATATGCCGAGCTGGTGTCTGGTCCGACGAGGCCGGACTTTATCAGACGGGCGTTGACGAATGTCTTATTGCTTAAAAATAAATAGCACATCGTCTCATCCGGTATGAGTTTATCATATTTCATAAATACACGCTGCCCGCTTGTCAGCTCCTCTAAAAATTCATGGGCCTCCGCCCTCATGGCCTCAATTGTTATTACACCTATCAGCGTGATTAACGCCCCATTACTTAAAATCAGACGCTCAGGGGATTGGACTTCCTTCACCCTGTGGTAAGTCTCGCGCTGGCGTACTTCGCCGTCTATGGTCGAGCCGAATCTCACGCGTTTGGGGTTTACCTGTAAATTAATTTTCAGCGGGTCTTTGAATATATATGGCAGCGCCGCGATTTTATCCTCGCAGCTTATCGCCGCGGGTGAGGCATTTTCTATCGTATATGCGGCATTACTGTACAAGTCCTGGCCTATTGAGAGTTTATCTTTTATAATGGGTAGAAACTCCTCGTTGATTTCATATCCTATGGAGTTTCGATTTAGATTTTGGGTGGCAAGCACGGTAGTCCCGCTCCCCAAAAAAGGGTCAAGGACGGTCTCTCCAACAAATGTAAACATCCGGATAAGGCGCGTGGGCAGCTCAAGCGGATAGGCGGCGAGGTGTTTAGTCTGCTTTTCGCCGGGGAATTGCCAGTGTCCGCTGAAATATGTGTTCCACTGTTCTGTGCTAAGGGCTGACTGCTCCTTTATTGCCTTTGAAACTGGCGGCGGGTCGCCGTGCTTTTTAAAAATAAGTATGAACTCATAGTCCAGTTTGATAATCCCGTTTCTCGGGTACGGGAACGAGCCCATTATCGTCGCCCCCCCGCTGGTATTGCAGGTGGTAACCTTCTGCCATATTATAGCGCCCATGTAGTCCATAGAGGCGCTTTCACAGAACTTTATAATCTCGGTTCGTATGGGTATCACCTTATACCTTCCGTAGTATGCCGCACGCGCGAATTGGTCTCCTATGTTAACGCAAAGACGGCAGCCTTCGTGTAATACACGTGCACACTCGCTCCAGACAACGCTCAGGTTGTTGATATAATCTTCATACGTATCGTTAAAGCCAACCTGGGCGTCAGAGCCGTAGTCCTTCAACTGCCAATAGGGTGGTGAGGTGACTACCATATGGACGCTCTCATCGGCAATTGCGTCCATATGCCGACTGTCGCCTATGACTATCCTATGCGATGTGCCGTCTGAATTTGCCATGGCGCTATTATACACTTCATTACTAAGTGCTTTCAAATTATTTTATGAATATGGGATGCTCAATATATTCTGAACATTTCCTTGACATCGATTATTAACCCTTCTATGACTTTGGGGACTTTGAATGTACCCGCGCTTTCCGGCATTATCACTTAACGTCAGGCTATTTTAATCTCTAACTTTTTTCCCAGGGCCAACGCGACACGTTCCAACGTTGACAGCTTTATGTCCTCGGCGTGGTTTTCTATTCGGGATATAGCCGTTTTTTTTGTATGGAGTCTAAGGACGAGG
>JADFYL010000126.1 GCA_015233045.1 Nitrospirota bacterium
TGTTGAGATTTGAGTAGTCCGGCGAGTCGAAGTCGCAGATTATTATGTGTCCTATACCGGCCGCGGCAAGATATATAGACACGGGCGAGCCAAGCCCTCCCGCTCCGGCTATAAACACGGTCGAGTTCTTTATTTTTTCCTGCGTCTGCTGCCCCCAGCCCTCCATCATCATCTGCCTTTTGTAGCGCTCAAGTTCGTTTACAGAAAGTGCCATTGATTTTCCTCCGGTAACAATAATTTAATGTAATATTATGCCATATTTTTGTCGCCAATATATAGCTTAACCCAACTCCTTGCCGTTTATTATCAATGTTTTCAGAACACCTTTGCCGTCTTTGCTCAAATAAATAACCGCCACAACGCCCTGACCTAATATGCCATGTTCTATTGCTCGCCCTTTGCCCTCTTCCACAAAAAATTTCTCTATCCCGAACTCCGCATTTATTTGCATGTCTTCATGCCTGATGGTTTTTTCCACCGTCCCGTAAACCTTGTCGAGGCCGCCTTCACATGTCCTCCACTTCTCATTACTCACAGGGAAGTGGAACATCAGGCGCCCCTCTTTGTTCACGCAAAAGACATAACGGCCTTCTTTTTGATATGGCTGCCAGTAGTAGTCAAACTCGTGTGTCAGACCGGAGTCTTCCTTTACGGTTATAGTGCCTGTTGGTGTTTTATAAGCGCTGATGACCGTTCCCCTGATGAAAGTCGCTCCTTGTGGTTCGGTCTTGCTGAATGTGACGGGTGAAGATGTACCGTCGGCGTTTTTGCTTAACGTTACGTAAATAGTATCTCTTGCCTTAAACGTGTCTTTTACGCCAAACTTGTCGGTTTTAAGTGAAGAAATGTCGTATGAGAGCCTCACATATTCGCCCTTTAACAAATCCCTTGGATCAAACATACGAGTAACAAGGAGTATCCTCTCCCCTGTGGCGATTATATCTTGCTTATACGCAATTATTGACAACAAGAGCAGCAATTGTATCAGAACCGCGATTGATAATCTAATCCTCATAGTCTCCTATACCAAAAGCGGCCAGCAGTTTTCGCCTCTTCTTTTCTATTACCACTCCAAGGGCAATCAACAGCGCCCCACCCAGTAAAAAGAACAACGACGTGTGCAACATCCCCCACAGGATATCAACATATCTACCGAGCACGTCAAGGGCGAAAAACACCACGCCCACATTGACGTAAACCCGGCTTCGCTTTAAGTATCCAATGAATATTATCCACAGTACGGCCGCCGCGTAGATTAAGTTAGATAGCACTAAGGAAATTGACCGCACAGGCGCTCCCGTAAAACGTGAATAAATATATGGGGAAGCAGTAAAAACAATCATTAGAAGCAGGAGAAGCGTCTCATTCCTCCGCCATTTGCCCCTCGCCCGGCAAAACAACCTCAACGCTTGAGAAAGGAGAAAAACGCAGCCAATACCGATGTAAAAAGCCCTGACCTCAAAAATATCCAGACCAGCAGCCCTCATAGAAGCAGCGCCCTTAAAGGTAAAAACATATGCGGCAAGATACGTCAACGGCAGCCCCGCGGCCAGATAAGGAAACGAAAGAGGATTTAGAGAGCTGAAGTCCTCGTGCATCAACCCAATCCCCCACAGGGTGACACCTACGCCGAGAAATAAAGCGGGGACAATGTCAAAATTGCCAGTTATCGAATTAAATCCCGGGCTTATCTCCATGAATATCCAGACAAGCAGCGTCACAATAGACAAGGCAAGCAGAGGTTTAAGCCTTACCGCGTATGCCATAGGCAGCACACCGGCCCCCCACATCAATATGCCGATGGGAGAATGTGACGATACGTTGTATGCCTGGGCTATCAGAAAAATCCCCGCGCCATATATAATCGCACCTAACAGAAATAAAGAAGCGCCGACGCCAGGATAGTCCCCCTTCTCGTAGTACAAGTAGTACCCCGTGCCATAACTACTCAACATGCCGACAAAGACTATCGCAATCTTTCCCCAGTTAGGTATCGCCGACCAATGAGCCGAAAAGAAGAGTATTATCCCGGCACCCAAAAGCAGGACACCAAGAATGGAAAGCGTTAATATCAGCCTTGAAGGAATAACGGTCTTGTCAGACTCCACTGGCTGATGTATCTCACCTGTCTCATTATACCGGGCCAGGATCAAATCTCTCTGCCGGGCATCAATTATGCCTTCGCTAAGCCACTGCTCACTCTGCTGCCCAAGCTCCCTGATAAAGGCTGCACTGCCGCCACTGTCTTTCATCATATCAATAAACCCGCATTAGTTTATATACGCCTTAAAAACTGCACATTATGGCCAACCCGGCCATTTGAGACAGTTTTATCATACATGTAGTGGCTGGATTGCGTCAATGTTGACATCTTTTTTGCCATCTATGTGCGAGAAGATCAAAGTTATAAAGTGATACCGTGGCAGTGGGTAAGCTTGAATCACGCATGGAATAATATTGAAGAAATCATTAGATTGTTGTTATAATGGGATAAAATCTTGATTTATACGGTGACCAATCCAGCTAAGTTTGAAAAATTATGGAGATAAAGTGTTTCAAGGAACAGAAAGACAAGCGTTACAGTTGTCGCTATTCGAGCAACAACCGATCAGCAAAAGCAAGATTGTTAATGTTGCTTCAGTCAGGCAGCTAAGCCCCTTTCGCTATCCAGGAGGGAAAACATGGCTTGTTCCCATTGTTCGGGAGTGGTTGCAACAGCGTGATAAGAAACCGGCAGAGTTGGTAGAGGTTTTCGCAGGGGGTGGCATAATCGGCCTAACCGCAGCGCAAGAACGACTTGCGGACCATGTAACCATGATCGAGTTAGACCCTGATGTTGCCTCGGTTTGGCTTACTATTCTTAGTGGGGACGCTGAATGGTTAGCTGAAAAGATACTTGGTTTTGAATTGACAGTTCTGAACGCGCATGAGGCAATAGAGAAACCTTTCTCAGATACAAAAGAGCGAGCCTTTCAGACGATCTTGAGAAACAGAATCTGTCATGGCGGCATACTTGCGCATGGAAGTGGATTTCTCAAACATGGAGAGAATGGTAAGGGCATTGCATCCAGGTGGTATCCTGAAACCTTGGCGAAACGGATCAGGTACATCATGACTTTTCGCGATAGAATTACCTTTATCGAAGGCGATGGGTTGTGTCACCTGCGCAACGTTGCAAAGATACCAGATGTTGCCTTTTTTATTGATCCACCTTACACGGCACCAGGCAAAAGAGCAGGAAAGCGGCTCTATAATTTTTTTGAAATCAACCATGAGGAACTTTTCGATATAGTAAGCACGTTAAATGGCGACTTCATGATGACCTATGATGACGCTGGTTCCGTGCGCGAAATGGCAGAAGCGCGAGGATTCTTTGTTTCGCATGTTCTCATGAAAGGAACCCACCACAACAAAATGTTTGAATTATTAGTGACTCCCTGTGAGCATATCTTGTAGTGTTGAGATATCAGGGCTGTTGTTAAGCCTATCATCAAGTTTTGATTGAAGGTGTTGGATGAAATCATCAATGGGGCTGGCCGGTGTTTTTGTAATGCGCAGCAAGGCTGGTTCGAAAGCAGTGTAAATGGTCTTGTGGCGGGTAAATACGAAGCGATTTTCTTCTTTGTTTAATTCCAGACCATATAAAAACCATGCAACATCAGCCTTTTCGGGTGCTACTGCGGGGAGTTCTGGCAGGGTTGCATAAAAGGATTTATGCAGGGCCACGGCCTGTTTTTTTCTCCATTCATTAAAAATGCCCCCCTTATAAAGCATTTGAGGGGCAAGTCGCTTTCTTGAAGAGGATAGATAATCAGCCCTTGGATAATTGGGGCCATTCCAAACCATTTGAGATTGTCCATCGGGGTCTTTCATGTATTGAGCAAAAGGATTTCTGACATTTCCAGAGATGTAAACCGCTTGCACTTCCAGCGATCCAAAATCAAGGAGCTTTCCCTTCTCGTCATAAGACACAAGGACAACATCTATATTGCCGGCCGACTGTCCCGTTCCGTCCTTGAGGCGCACTTCGGTAAGGGATGTCCACGAGGTATCAGGCGAAAAGAAGAAGGCGGCAGCATCTTCTGCTATAATCCAGTTTTCGCGAAACCTAATTGGACATGTTATTGTTGCGCTTCCGTCTTCGACTAATATGGAGCAAACTCCTAAAGGATCAATCGCCTTGTCCTTCGTGCAATTGGGAACCTTGTTGTTGAAGGGGCAAAGCCTTCCCCTTCGGTAACGTTTTGCTTCATGGCTTTGGTTATCTATTGGAAAGCCAAAAACCTCTGCGAGCGGATTGTCAGGCACGCTGATCCCTTCCTTATTCTTTGATTGCTTATTATAGCACACCAACCCCTTAAATAATTCAAACCGCCCACTACTTATCCCAACCCCGCGCTTGCTTTTACGAGCGGTTTATTTCATAATATGGCATTGAGCAACATTGAGCCAGTATATTCTTAATGATACAACTAAAATTCAGGAGGATGGTTGAACATGGAAAGGTTGAAGAAACTTGAAGGATTCTCAGGCCGTAAGGGTCCGTTGCTTTTTATTATAATGGATGGTGTTGGACTTGGAAAAGACGACGACACTAACGCGGTTTATCTGGCAAAGACCCCCGTGTTGGATAAGCTCTTTAAAAGCGAACTCTTTACGTCAATCGCGGCACACGGCGAGGCTGTGGGGCTTCCAAGCGATGAGGACATGGGTAACAGCGAGGTCGGGCACAATGCCTTTGGTGCCGGACGCGTGTTCGCCCAGGGGGCAAAGCGAGTGAACGAGGACTTTGCAACAGGTGCGGTCTTTAACGGCAGGCTCTGGAAAAAAATCGTAGAACGCGCCAAAGACGGTTGCGCTGTGCATTTCAGCGGACTTCTCTCTGACGCGAATGTCCATTCAAACATTAACCACCTCTACGCCATGCTGAATAAACTTGCCGAGAGCGGCGTGAAAACGGCGCGCGTGCACCCGCTACTTGATGGCAGGGATGTCGGCCCGCGTACCGCCCTTGAATATGTCGTCCCCCTTGAGCAGCTCTTAAAGAAAATCAGAGACGAAAAGGGCTATGACTACTGTATCGCCTCAGGCGGTGGCAGGATGAACGTTACTATGGACAGATACGAGGCCGACTGGAGTATCGTCAAGCGCGGCTGGGATGCCCATGTCAACGGCATAGGCAGGCCGTTTCGCTCGTGTGAGGAGGCAATTGAGGCCTTTTATAAGGAAGACCTCGATGACCAAAACATGGGGGCTTTTGTCATCGTTGACGAGACCGGGCAGCCCGTCGGTAAAATGGAATCCGGCGATTCGTTTATATTTTGCAATTTCAGGGGCGACAGGGCAATTGAGATCTCCCTTGCCTTCGACAGCGGCCCGGAATTCACCAAAATAGACAGAGGCCGCATCCCTAACGTCTTCTACGCCGGTATGATGGAGTATGACTCTGAGGCCAAAATCCCTAAGAACTTCCTCGTTGAGCCACCGCAGATTTCAGAGACCGTCGGCGAGTACCTTGCCCATGAGAAAATCTCTATGTTTGCCATCTCGGAGACACAAAAATTCGGGCACGTCACATACTTCTGGAACGGCAACCGCTCCGGCTACATAGACAAGGACCTGGAGCTCTATGTCGAGATACCATCGGACAAACTCACCTTCGACAAGGCGCCAAAGATGAAGGCATACGAGATAACAGAAAAAACCATAGAGATGCTGAAGTCGGGGAAATATAAATTTGGCCGCCTGAACTTCGCAAACGGCGACATGGTTGGCCACACAGGCGTCATGGAGGCCGCCATAACGGCCGTAGAGACAGTGGATGAGTGCGTGGGCAAACTACTGAAAGTAGTAGAGGCACTTGATGGCATTGTCGTAGTAACCGCAGACCACGGCAACTCAGACGAGATGTATGTCATGAAAAAAGGCAAAAAAGTCCCCAAGACGTCACATACCCTGAACCGTGTGCCGTTTATAATCGTAGACTCCGGGTATAAAGGGGAATACAAAATGGCTGAGCATGAAAGCCGCGGATTAAGCAATGCCGCCGCTACCATTTGTAATCTGCTGGGTTACGATAAACCAGAGAACTATGACCCATCGCTGATAAAATTTGGTTCATAAGACAAGAGGGTAATCGCAATCTGACTTGTAATCTGGTTCCGATTGTGGCGCCAGGTTACGGGTCGGGTTAGATAATGCCAAAAAAAATCTTGACATTCTTTTGTTTTTTTGCTTTAATTGGGGAAGTCATTTTGCTTTAATTAAAGAAACCAAGGACAAATACGCTTGGGCAGTTTATTGTTAATCGTTCGTGGTTACACCACATATACCACGGCTGCACCACGTTTTATACTGCGGCTGATTGCACAAAGGCTGTTTCGGCCTTTATCATAACAGATGGGAGGACATTCTATGAGAAGTATTTCTGCGTTTTTTGAATCATTCAAATCAAGTTCGTTCACTCCTCGGGGTAAAGCTATACTAACCTATACTATACTATTCCTGCTTTTAAGTATTTTAACGTCAACCGCGGCAGTAGCTGAAACTTA
>JADFYL010000016.1 GCA_015233045.1 Nitrospirota bacterium
CCCCCGACCCCCACGTTGCGAACGTGATGCTCTCCCAGCTGAGCTAACCGCCCAAAGCTAACCGCCAACGGCTAAATGCACACGGCACCCCACCTCACATTGCTATTGTCTCATAATACTATAAGTAAAATCAACAACCATAAGGACGTGGTGAATAAACCACTTGAAAAACTTCTTGTAAATACGCCAATATATACGTCATGAATAAATCTTATGCCATTAAGAATGCCGGTATGTTCGTAGTTTTCATGTTTAGCCTTTCTTTTAGTGCGTACGGCGCAGAGGTTGGGCATGTTGTTATGCGCTTCAACGAGAAAAACGATTTCTTAAGGTTTGTGTTTCAAGGCTCAAACGACTCTCTGATAAACTCGGCCACGGTCAACGAGTCATATAGTATCGTTAAGATTGATTTCCCTGATAATTTTTCATTTGAGGGAGTAGCCCCGCCAGAGGTGGTTAAGATTATCCAGAAGGACAACAGTCTCTATTTAAATATAAAGAATGTCGGGAAAATAAAGGTATCACGATACTCAGGCCCTCCCCGTCTGGTTATAGATGCGTATATAACCGGCGGCGCCTTGTCAGCACAGTCGTCCGCGTTGGCACAAACTAACGAAACCGCGGGGCTGAGTATCTTGTTAGACGCCGGACATGGCGGCGTTGACACGGGAATAATCTCAGGGCAGTTTAAGGAAAGCGACCTTTCCCTGTCCGTATGTGCCGATCTATCCAAACGCATAGGCGGCAAGGTCAGCAGGGTTGCCATCATCAGAAAGGACGACTCGGCCATGTCCCTTGCTCAGCGACTTATAGACATTCGTAAATACATGCCGAATTTGTTTATCAGCATACATGTCTCGGCCTCCGGCCAATTTGCCATATATACGAGCAGCTTTCCGGCAATCATGTCAGGGCCGGATATGGCGTATAGCACCGCTTACGCGGGGTCCGCCTATATCGAAAAGACCAGGGCGCTTTCAAAGGCAGTCGGCAGCGCGTTTAACGAGAAATTCAAAATGCAGACTGTCTACAGGGAAATGCCAGTTCCAATACTCAGCGGCACTGCCGCGCCGGCCATCATGATTGAGATACCAAATCCGGCTTCTTTTACATATAATGATGATTCGATTAATTCCATCTCAGATGCTATAATTAAGGCGATTTCAGAATATGCGAAAAAGTAGGTTAATATTTCTTGTAGTTTTGCCGCTAATCGTACTAATAGTTGGCACAACGGTGGTATATTATTATATAATGTGGAAAGACGACAGCCGCTCAGGCGCAACAAGCCTGATAGCGCTAAAGGAGAGGGAGAAACTCGTAAGCGACGCCCGGGACGTAAAGGTGTTCTACCCCGAAGGGGCGGCCCTTAACATCATGATTATAAAAATTAAGCAAACCTTTGATACGATGAAAATAGCTGAGACCGCCATAGGGGAGCTTTTTAATCTCAATGCGATACCCAACAAAGAGGCCTTTCCATCAAACGCCAGGGTACTGGGGATTTACTATGGCATTGATAAAATCCTCTATGTGGATCTCTCGGCTGAGATAAAGAGGAACTTTCAGGGTGATGCCCTGAAGGAATTTCTGATAATAAAGAGTATATACGAGACGGCCACCTCTAACGTGGAACTCGACGATGTGAAGATTCTGATAAATGGAAAGGAAGATGAAACAATAGGAGGACACTATGACATCAGTTCCCCCATAAAAAGAATAGCCACACAAGAGGTAAAAATTTGATGAAATTCGACAACATGGCTGATAGGCCGATAGGGATATTTGACTCCGGAGTGGGCGGCCTGACGGTTCTGAAGGAGATACACGCCCGTCTGCCCGCAGAAAGCACTATCTACATGGGGGATACCGCGAGGGTGCCATACGGCATACGCTCAGCCGAGACCGTTATCAAGTATTCGCTTGAAAATAGTGCGTTTCTTGTGGAAAAAGGGATAAAGCTGTTAATAATAGCGTGCAACACGGCATCAGCCGTAAGCCTTGATATAATAAGAGCCGCGTTTAAGATACCAGTGATGGGCGTTATAGAGCCTGGCGCAAGGGCGGCGGCCATGGCAACCAAAAATGGCCGCGTAGGGGTAATAGGCACAGAGGCTACCATAAAAAGCGGTGCATATGGCAGGACAATCCGTAAAATCGCACCAGGCATCGTGGTAATTGAAAGCTCATGTCCCCTGTTTGTACCACTTGTTGAGGAGGGGTGGCTTGATGACGAGGTGGTTGAGTTAGTTGCGCGCAGATATTTGACCGAGATGAAACGCACCAATATAGATACCCTTGTGTTGGGCTGCACACACTATCCACTCCTGAAGAGGGTGATAAAAAAAGTAATGGGAGACGGAGTTGTCCTGATAGACTCCGCTATCGAAAAGGCAAAAAACGTCACTGATATACTGACATCGTCAGGTTTACTGAAGGCGGCGGGCACTCCGGTGTTCAGAAAATACTACGTTACGGACTGTCCTGACAGGTTTCAGGAAATCGGCAAGCGTTTTATGCTTGATTCATTAGAGGATATTACAAGGATAGAGATTGCGTCGCTGGAGGAGAAGGCCATAGCTTTAAAAAACAAGCAGTGCAATGGAGGCGTATGAGAGAAGACGGAAGGACAAACTCGGAGTTAAGGCCGGTAAAGATAACCAGGGGCGCCGTAAGGTATGCCGAGGGCTCGGCACTGATTGAGGCAGGCTCTACAAGGGTAATCTGCACGACAACGATAGAGGAGACCGTACCTCCGTTTCTAAAAGACAAGGGAAAGGGTTGGGTAACCGCCGAGTATGGAATGCTGCCGCGCTCAACCCACACGCGCATGAACAGAGAGGGGCGCAGCGCCAAGCCAAATGGCCGCACGCTGGAAATTCAGCGCCTCATAGGGCGCGCCATGCGAAGCGTAATTGACCTTTCACTTCTTGGCGAGAGATCTTTCATCATTGACTGTGACGTGATTCAGGCAGACGGCGGCACCAGAACCGCCTCCATAACGGGCGCCTATGTGTGTTTCATTGACGCGCTTCGTTTTGCCATGAGAAACGGTATGATCAAAAAGATTCCTCCAATAGACTATGTCGCCGCGGTCAGCGTGGGCGTGGTGGACGGGCAGCCCATGCTTGACTTGTGTTATGTGGAAGATAAAGACGCCGATGTGGATATGAATATAGTAATGACAGGCTCCGGCAAGTATGTGGAAGTCCAGGGGACGGCCGAAGGTTCCCCATTTACAGGGAAAACCCTGAATGAGCTGCTCGATCTTGCGCGTGTGGGTATTGAGAAGCTCGTCGGGATACAAAAGGAGGTACTTGGAGATGAATCTATTTCTGGCAACTAAAAATCAGGGGAAGGTGCGGGAGTTAAACTCTCTGTTTGCCGGTACGGGCGTTGAGTTTATTAGTGCCGCGGATATAATGGGCGCGGTTGCCGAAGATGGGGATACGTATTATAAGAACGCCTATGCCAAGGCAATGGCCGTTTATGAACAAAGGCCTAACCCTGTTGTTGCCGAGGACTCAGGGCTTGAGGTTGACGCCCTTGATGGCTCTCCCGGTGTGTTCTCCGCCCGTTTTGCCTCTGATGTGGACGGTGTCAATTCAAGCGACGAAGATAATATTAACGCGCTCATGGATTTTATGCAAGACATCCCGGCTCCCAATCGTACGGCAAGATTCGTCAGCGTATTTTGCCTTATAATGGGGGGAAAGTCGCTATTTTTTGAGGGTGAGGTGGTAGGTTCTATCACCACAGAGCCGATGGGCGGCTCAGGATTCGGATATGACCCGGTCTTTGTCCCCGCCGGTTACGACAAGACGTTTGCTGAACTTGGCAGCGATGTAAAAAATAGAATCAGCCATCGCGCAATGGCCGTGACTAAGCTTCGGGATTATTTATTAACCATAGATGATAAAAGCAAAAAATAATATATGAAGGTCGTTATTTTATGTGGCGGGCAAGGTACGCGTCTGCGTGAGGAGACCGAATTTAAACCCAAGGCGATGGTTGAAATCGGCCAGATTCCTGTCCTGATGCACATCATGAAGTGCTATGCCCATTATGGATACAAGGAATTCGTCCTCTGTCTCGGCTACAAGGGGCAGCAGATAAAGGATTATTTCTATCGCTATGAAATGCTCACAAACGATTTTACAATAGACCTGCACAGCAAGGCGATCACCTTCCATCCCCGCAATGCCCTTCAATATGAGGGGTGGAAGATAACGCTTGCCGACACGGGGCTTAACTCGATGACCGGCGCTCGCCTTAAGCGCGTAGAAAAGTACATCGGCGGGGATTTGTTTATGCTTACCTATGGCGACGGCGTTACGGATTTGAATATTAATGAGCTGATTAGTTTTCATAAGGGACACGGCAAAATCGGCACGGTTACGGGTGTTGTGCCACCGTCCAGATATGGAGAGCTTCTGATAGAACAGGACAGGGTTGTCTCATTTATGGAAAAGCCGGACTACGGAGGGGGTGCCATAAGCGGCGGCTATTTTGTATTTAAAAGAGAGTTTTTTGATTATCTCCAGGACGATGATGGCTGTGTGCTGGAGAAACTGCCCCTTGAGAGACTAGCCAAAGATGGGCAGTTGAGGGTGTTTCACCACAAGGGATTTTGGCAGTGTATGGACACGTTCAGGGACTATAATTATCTGAAAGATATGTGGGAGATGGGAAGTCCGCCATGGAAACTGTGGCGGGATTAGGCTTAATGCCTATGAAGTTAACGCCGTTAGAGGGTTCTCTGGATTCCTGCTTTCGCAGGAATGACGTATTTTTTTGTTCATGTATTTCTTGTCTGTCATTCCTGCGAAAGCAGGAATCCAGTTTTTTTCTTGACCGATTTAACTGCATGGGCAATTTAGACTTTAATGCGTTGCCGCCAAACCATGGGGCAAGCCAGTGATAAGAAAGGACCTTTTTGGCGGTGCCTATGGTGGTCGGCGCGTGCTGGTTACCGGGCACACGGGCTTTAAGGGGTCGTGGCTTGTGCTGTGGCTCTTGGGGCTTGGTGCGAAGGTGGCGGGGTTTTCGTCGTATCTGCCGTCAGAGCCGTGCAATTACGATGTGCTCAAACTTAATAATAAGATTCGCAATTTCGAAGGTGATATAAGGGATTATGCGGCCTTAACAGGGGTTCTTACAACATTTCGCCCCGATGTGGTCTTTCATCTGGCGGCGCAGCCAATCGTCAGACTTTCCCACGAAGACCCCCTTCTGACCTTCAGCACGAATGTCCAGGGCACGGCCAATGTCCTTCAATGTATTAAAAACTGTGAAAGTGTTCGCGCTGCCGTTGTCATAACGAGCGACAAGTGCTACCTCAACAAGGAGTGGTACTGGGGCTACAGGGAAAACGACACGCTGGGCGGTGATGATCCTTATAGCGCCTCTAAGGCATGTGCCGAGATTGTCTTTAAATCGTACTGTGCGTCGTTTTTTCAGGGACAAGACGCTCCGCGCCTGGCAACGGCGCGCGCCGGCAACGTCATAGGCGGGGGTGATTGGGCGCGGGACAGGATAATCCCCGACTGCGTAAGGGCATGGTCACAGGGACGGGAGGCCGTCATGCGAAACCCAAACGCGACAAGGCCCTGGCAGCATGTGCTTGAACCCCTAAGCGGCTACTTGCAGCTTGGGGCGCGGCTCCTATCACTGGGCATTGTCTCAGGTGAGGCATTCAATTTCGGCCCTGACGCGAGGGCTAACCACTCGGTTGGCGAGCTTATCTCAGAGTTTATGGCTCACTGGGGAGTTTGTCTGATGAGACACGAGGGTTCGGAAATCAAGGAGAGTTCGCTGTTGAAGCTCTCGTGCGACAAGGCGCTGCAGAAGCTCAAGTGGCACGCCGCCCTCGACTTTAAGGAGACCGTTGGGCTGACCGCGGTTTGGTACAAGAGTTATTACGAGGGTAAGGAGGATATGTTCGATTTCTCCATGCGGCAAATAGAGCGTTATATTGACGCGGCATCCAAAAAGACAATACGCTGGGCGGTGGGCGGCAGATGATAGAAGGTGTCGCCGTCTCCCCGTTGAAACAAATACAGGACGCCCGCGGCAAGGTGATGCACATGCTAAGGCGCGACGCCCCGCTGTTTGAGCGCTTTGGTGAGGTATATTTCTCGGTAGTGAATCCAGGCGCTGTAAAGGCGTGGAAACTGCACACGAAAATGGCGCTTAATCTGGCTGTCCCGTTTGGGAAAATCAGGCTTGTTATCTATGACGGCAGACCAGGGTCACCGACCTTCAGGCTTGTGGATGAGTTCATAATCGGCGAAGGCAACTACTGCCTGGTGCATGTGCCACCGCTTGTGTGGAGCGGTTTTATGGGTATCTCAGAAGGCATTGCGATTTTGGCCAACTGCGCCACTGAGCCTCACGACCCCATCGAGGCAGAGGTGTGTGACCCTGACACCCCCTGTATCCCATACCGGTGGCCGACATAATGCGCATACTGATAACAGGGGGCAGGGGGTTTATTGGCGGCAGGACTGCCCTATATCTGAAAGAAAAATATCCCAACTCCGACATAACCATCACAACTACAAAGAATGAAGACCTTCCGGCGTGGTGTTCAGCATTTAACACGCTCAATATGTCGCTAAGCGACGAACAATCAATCAAACACGCCGTCGAAGGCGCTGATGCGATAGTCCATCTTGCCGCGTTAAACGAAATTGACTCAATGCGTGAGCCTGTCTCCGCGATAAGGATAAACGCGGAGGGGACATTCCGGCTGCTTCGGGCGGCCTTTGAGTATGGCGTAAGAAATTTCATATATTTTTCAACGATTCACGTCTATGGAGAGAATCTGGCGCTGCCCCTGATAACAGAAGACACCCCAATACGGCCATATCACCCGTACGCGACCACTCATGCGGCGGCCGAGGGGTTTGTTGATCAGTTCAGACGATATAACGCAATGAACACTGTGATTTTCCGACTGTCAAACGCATACGGCGCCCCCGCGGACATGGCGGTAAACCGCTGGAGCCTCGTCTTTAACGACCTCTGCCGCCAGGCCGTAACGCACAAGTCGCTTACACTAAAATCCTCCGGCAGACAGTACAGGGATTTCATATCAATGCACGACGTAACACGCGCCGTTGGGCATTTCATTTACGAATTAAAGGACGGCTGGGGTGATGGGTTATTCAATCTGGGCGGCGAATGTCCGATGACGATTTTAGAGGCGGCGGGGCGTGTGGCAAGGGTCTATAAAGAGACCTATGGACGGGAAATCAGCGAAATAAGGGTTGGAGAGGCCGCGGTGCCGGAGGCGTTTTTGAATCCAACGAATTATAGTATCGAAAAGATAAAAGAAACGGGGTTTCAACTTGAGGGCGGCATGGACGATGAGATAAGGCGATGCCTGTCTCTGTGTGAAGGCTTCGTGGAGTGTGCGTAATGACGCCCCTCGTGTCAATCATTATGCCGACGTACAACTATGCGGGGTTCATTGCTGAGTCAATAAACTCTGTGCTGGGGCAGACATACCGCAACTGGGAGCTTATAGTGATAGACAACTATTCGTCTGACAATACGGAGGAGATAGTGCGCGGCTTTGGGTGCGGCCAAATCAGATACATGAAGTTTAAAAACAACGGCGTAATAGCCGCCTCAAGAAATGTGGGACTGAGGGAGGCGCACGGGGATTATGTGGCGTTTCTGGACTCAGACGACTTATGGCTTGCGGACAAACTTGAAAAACAGGTGAACTATCTAAGCACCCATAAGGACGTCTTTATGGTGTACTCAAAGGCGGCGGCAGTGGAAAACGGCGTACTTACCTACACAAAGGGAAGGGCACCGGGACGGCGAATTGGCCTTGCCCACAGGGGCATATTTACAGATTTGTTTCTGTCTTTTAATTACATATCCTGTCTCACAGTGATGTTTAGAAACGGCATGGGACTTCAATTCAGCGAAGACAAGGGGTTGACCACCGTCGAGGATTTCGACTTGTGGCTTACTGTCGCCTCTAAATATGAAATAGGATATATAGACGAGCCGCTGGCGTTTTACAGGATACACGGCAAGAACACCGGCGCGAGGATTAAAAAATATGTCGGGGCAAACCTAAACCTGATAAAAAAATACAGGGATAGCGTCTCAGCGCCCGTGCTGATGAGAAAATACGCCACGTTTTACGCATATGTGTTATCAATCCTGCCGGAGGCCATAGGCCGCGCGTTTCGCCGTTCCGGTGGATTAACCTAAAAACGGTACTTAACCGCCGCTTCTATGATTATCCATACGGGGTAAACGGGGCAGCAACCCCCCGGCCAGTGCGATAAAGTCCGTGCTAAAAAACAGGCAACCTGAATTTCATTGTAACTTCACCTGTTTTCCTGTCAATAGTTATTGCCTTGTCATCTTTATTGGGGATTAGAGGTTTGCCTGTTGACATTTCCATAAGGCCGGAAAGAAATCTGATTCCGTTTTCGAGAACCTCTTCCATTTTCTCTGGTGGCATAAGCAATTGATTCCTATCTCTAATGCCCTTCTCATCATCCTCTTGTATTTCGGTTATTCCGCCATCCATCTCTGAATCAGCAGACACTTCTTCCTCAGCGGAAACATTTAATTCTCCCATCGCCTTTGGATTTAGAAAGTGGGGTGTCGCCTCAGGGATGTCCTCAGATGAGGACGGCTCCCTGGTCAGGACTGTCTGCTCCTCACCCATCATTTCCCGTATTTTATTAATAAATTCGGCTTTCTTCTCTCGTGTAAATTCAACTTTATCTGTAGATCCATCGAAAACACCGTCAAAAACCTCCTGTTTCAGCGTTATTCCCGCAAACACCTTCTCTTCAATAGAGTGTTTGGATATCAGGTTGATTACGTTAACGCATTTGCTCTTTTGCCCTATTCTCATAACTCTGCCTATGCGTTGGTTTAACCTTGATGGATTCCATGGCAACTCGAAGTTCAACACGCAATCGGCACTCTGTAAATTCAGGCCAACGCTGCCGGCATCTGTGGAAAGGAAGACTTTACAGTCAGGGTTATCATTAAACTCATCTATAAGGAACCGCCTTTTATCTGTCGGAACTTTGCCCGTAAACTCGACAAAGGGTATCCCCATATCTGAAAGCATTTTCCCTATAAGATAGGTCATAGTGGTCCATTCGCTGAAGACGACCGCTTTCCGCTTGTTTTCAAGCACCACTTCCGCCAATATTCTCTCCATTTCCACCAGTTTTGGAGATATATTTGTTTTCCTGTCTATCAGATAAGTCGAATCGCACACCATGCGCATAGACACGAGAATCTCCTGTATTCGCCGTACATCCATTGGCGTCTGAAACTTCTTGTTCAGTAGCGGCAGGAGCGACTGAAGATAACCCTGGTGTATTTCTCTTTGTTCTATGCTTAGGTCAATGTAATAATTATTTGACACCTGATCAGGAAGGTCTTCTATCACTTCCTCCTTTTTCCTTCTGATAACCAGTGGCTTGAGCTTGTTATGAAGGACATCAAGACCTTTGTATCCGAATATTTTATTCTTCTTGTTATCCGCCGACATTATAAAGTGCTCAGCGGCGAATATCCATAAAGGCGTCAACAGTGCGGGGTCGGCAAACTGGACTATGGAATACAGGTCTTCCAGTTTGTTCTCTAACGGCGTTCCGGTAAGCACTATCGATTGTTTGTGTGATATTGATTTTATCGCTTCATGTGTCTTGGTTTCAAAGTTCTTGATGCGCTGTGCCTCGTCCAGGATGACTATGTCGGGTTTATACCGATTAATAGCAAGGATATCTCGCAATACCGCCTCATAATTCGTAATCGTGAAGTAATCCGTGCTCTGTTCATATATCTCCTGCCGGTTCTTTTTATTTCCGGCTACGACAATGGCCTTCTCCCCTGTAAAGCGTTCAATCTCCCGCTTCCACTGTTCCTTGAGCGAGGCAGGCGTTACTATCAGGACTTTGCTGAAGTTAAACATTGATTTCTTCAGACATGATAACGTAATCGCTTGCAGGGTCTTGCCCAAGCCCATCTCATCGGCTATGATCACAGACTTCTTAAATAACCCAAAATCCACACCAACGTGCTGATACGGATAGAGCGGCACTTTAACCACACCGTAATCGGCGGCATAATTGTCCTTAAGGCCTTCCATTTCTTTTTGGTTCATCGCATCGTCAAGTCTCTGCAATATGTAGTCGTCAACCCTAAGCGCCCTCGCCTCTTTGATCTCTTCCAATAATGAGTTTAGCGCAATGATATCATCCTTTTTGTAAAGTCCGTGCTCGTCAAAATAGGGCTTAAAGTGGCCAGAAAATTCCATGGGGAGCTGTCTGTCAAAGAAATACCGGGGTTTATCTTCTATGGAATCCCAATAGATGTGAACGAAAGGGAACTTCTCTTTCTCTACTGTTGACCTAAAGTCTTTCCTTGTCTTCAGACTGGAATGTGTATAAATTAAGTGCTTGCAAGTCCCTAAACGGTTCGTATTGAAGTCAGGGCAACTACAGTGGCCATTTCCCTTCTCAGGGTCATGCATCGTGACGATGTACTCTTTGCCTTTTGCATTAACAAGCACATGCTCACCCTTATATGTCTCTCCATCAATGAGTTTGAACTTTTCCGTCTGCGCACTTTTTTGTCGGCTTGAGAGAGCCAGTTCTCTTACCTCATTGTAGGACAAATATTTGTCACTGGCCTGGACGGTAGTGCCGCCTTCAGCCGCTTCTCCGGCCGATTTATGGCGAGCCATTCTCCCAATTATATCAAGACATACGGCAACCGTATGTTTGCAGCCGTCACTGTGATAAGGACAATTACAGGAGTATTTTACGTCGCCATTGTCAAAAGCAACCCTTACATCGTACTCTCCGTAGTTTCCATCCACAGTATAATTGAACGTCTTTTTCTCATAATCCTCTTCCTTAAGGTAATAGTTGCCCAGGCTGAATATGCCCAGTCCTCTTTCAAACGTCAGGGTTGAATCGGAAATGTTATTTTTTATAAATTCCTTCGTGAGAGATACCACTTAAACCTCCTGTCTTGTCATTTTCTCACAATCCTCTGTTTTAAATATTATTTCGGGAACTTCATAAAAAATCCAGATACCCTGAAATGCCATGGTAGGAACATGTCTGACAGCCATAGGGAAATTACCCACGGAAGACAAAACGGCCAGATTTATTTTCAGTCGCATCTGTAGCGTACGAAATAAAACCTTTCACCAGCCGAGTTTTAATGTGGTCTCTATCATGTCTTTTTCCTCTTCTGAGGACAGATAGAACTCTACTCCTATGTCGAACCTGTCATATGCCGTTCTTAAATATTTTATCATGCCCTTGACTGACTGCTCTTTGGCCGTGCCGCCCGCGGGTAGAAAAAATATCTCAACCGCGCAATCTTCCTCGAACAAGAACTTCGCAGACCATCTGTCTAACATCCCCGATTCATATAAACTGCACCTGCAGCCAGTACGTGTCAGGTCCTCAATACACGCCTTTATCTTATTTTCCTTTATAACGAGCACGCAAGGCAGCTTACAGGTAGTCCTGCGTTTATCCCGGCGTTCTTCCCTTTGTATTGACTCAGGACACCCGATAATAGCCAACATCGTCGGCTCAAAAACCACGTTTTTCAAAACACTTTTAAATCTGAATACCGTCTCTCCCGTAAAACATCTCACTGTAATCTCAGTCCCATTTGGTACCTTAGTGTGAAAATCCTCAGTGCCACCAGGCCTGATTATAATATTGTCCGATTTTACGTCAACTATAAAACCCGACACCTTAGAAGGCATCGTATCCGATGTTATCTCCACACTTAACCCAGCGTCGAAAGCGTTTAAACGATATGCCTCCTCATTTGCGGCATTTCCCATATCCATATAGTTCCCCCCGCTTAATTAATTATGTGCCGGTTTGCTGTCAAGTGTCAATTTTGAATTCGTATTCCTCTATGACGGTGTTTACGAGGAGTACTTCGCACATATCTTTTACCTGTTTCTCCGCCACCGCAACGGCAATCTTATCGTCCATGTCCAGTACGATATACTTGCCTACCCTGACGTCTCTGACGCCGTCAAACCCAAGGGTTTTAAGCCCGCCAGAGACGGCCTTCCCCTGTGGATCCAATACCTCCGGTTTCAGCTTTATGTAAATCCTCGCCTTCATATTACCTTCAACAACGGACTAATCAAGGATGCTGTCAAGGGCGCTTTGAGTCTGCCTTTCAAGTTCCTTTGTCAGCTTCCTGAGCTTAAACAGCTCATCTGTTATGCTTAACGATGCCAGTAATGAGGCCTTCAGCGGATGCACATGAGGCGCGCTCTCAAACACCTCCTGGCATTTCCTGTTCAGATACAAGGCCAACTCCATTACGTAGTCATCCGGCCCATCCCCGCTCAGGATATACTTATGCCCCATTATATATACTTCGGCGCTGCCCATGGGTTCTATTATATCTCTATCGAATCAAGCTCGCCAAGTATGGCGTCTATCTGCTCAGACACAGAGTTTTTATCGCTTCTTACACTGGCAATCTCCATGTTTTTGTTGTTAAGCTCTTCCCGCAGGGAGTTACACTCGTTCTGACTTTGCACAAGCTGCCCTTCAAGCTCTTCAACGCGCTTTTGAATGTTGTCTTTTTCCAGCTTCAACGCCTTTGCCTTTTCTATGACAGAGGATATCTTCTCCTCTAAACTTCTTAACTTTTCCACAACACCGCCTCCTTAATGAACTTGGACTCGTAATAAACCTGAACACTGGGGATAGGATAACAAAAAGCCATATCTTATGTCTACATCATTTGACAGTCAAATGCAAAATTTACTGCCTCGCCGTCGGGATTAGATTCTCTTGTGTATTGAAAATATGTCTTCAGCACCCTCTTAACGTACTTTTCTGTTTCGTCATATGGTATATCTTCTATGAACTCATCTACAGCCTTGTAATGCCCTGCCTCCAGCCACTTATACACGATATGCTCCCCCGCGTTATACGAGGCTACGGCGGCAGGGACACAGCGCATTTCCTTCACAAGCTGGCTTACGTAGTACCCCCCGATGAGTATATTTTTTCTTGCGTTGAATATATCGCCTTCGTTATCTATTTTCTCCTGCACCACTCCCGAATATTTTTGCGCCGTCTGCGGCATAAGCTGCATTAAGCCGATAGCCCCCGCGGGTGAAAAAGCATCCTCCTGAAAACGGCTCTCTTCCCTTATTACAGACAATATGAGCAGCGGATTAATGGAAAACCTCCGCGCGACCTCATCCACCGTCGTCTTATGCCCGTACGGGTACAGCAGCCAGTGTGTCTTTGCCGAGTACTGCAAACTCCCCGCAAGCATGATGGAATGGCGGTACATCGCCGCCTCATTAAGCATCACCGCCGCCTGCTGCATGACAAGTGATGGATACATCTGGGCATGTTTTGCTATGTAGAGGCTCTCTGTCTTAATGGCGTCGTCTATGCCGAGTTCAAGCAGAATGGAGAGCCTTTTCAGCTCATCGTGGTCTCTTGCCGCCTTTAGCTCCGCCTGCGGGATTAACGTCGGCTGGCGGCCTGTCTTGTAATATGACAGAAAGGCATAAAAATCATCGCCGGCGGTTAACTGTTTATACAAGGCAGAGGGGTCTTCTTTTTTGTTTTCAAGCGCTCTGGCCATCCAGTAGAGGTATTTGGAAGCGCCATATTTCGTGTGTAAGGTGTTGAATATCTTATATGAGTCATTGTATTTTCCTGTGAGGAACAACGTCCAGCCGATATGCCAGAGCGCCTCCTCTGCCACAAACTGGTTACCCCTCAGGGAGGTGAACACAGCCAGCGCCTTGTCAATGTCTCCGCTGCGCCGGTAGTACAGGCCATGAATCAGGGTTAACTCGGCAGCCTTGCGGTCGCTGTTTGGGTCTAGTGACGCTAACTTTTCGCGAAATTTATCATACATCCCCGCCCTGAACAGGCAACGGGCCTCGAAATAGCTCATGCCGATTTTATTAAAATATCCCGCCGCTTCTTTGTAGTTTTTTTGCCTGAAAAGCGCCATGGCGATATTTTCAGTGTACTGCTGCTTCAGGGATTCGGGGGCGCGGGAGATATTAGCCATTAGCTCGTTTTCGGCATCCTTGTACCGGAACTTCCCTATGAGGTTTTTTGCCCTCGTCAGGATGGCCGATGGACTTAGGCTTGCGGTGTCTATATATTTTGCCGCCTCAGCCGAACTCGGTCCCCCGCTTAAGTATATGTGTGTAAATTCACGCAGTGAGTCCTGTTCTCTGCCATGGTCCCCAAGCATCTTCGCATATGTCAACCTCAGAGCGTTGTCATCAGGGTTGTCTTTCAGGTATTTTTCAATCAGCACGAGCGCCCTTTCGGAGTTCGATTTAGTCTCTATTTTGATCTCATATTGTAGGGCATTTTTTAAAAGAGGCGAGTTGGGAAATTCGTTTTTGATTTGATGAAGGTCACTCAGTGCCTTTTCCCTCTCCGAAAGGCCGTCATATGCCTTAGCTCTCCACAACAGGGCATAGTCGGACAAGAGATTTGGCTTTTCCAGAAACACTGACAGCTCTGCCACCGCTTTTTCATAGTCCTTGTTATTCAGCGCGACGCGCCCTTCCTTCAGATGCAGGTACAGAGAGTCAGCCGCATGGCAGTAACCCACCCCCACAAGGACAAGTAGCAGAGATACTATTAAAATTCTCAATCTCATGTATTCCCCTGAAAAATCCCCTTCCCCCGCGCCATCTCTAAGAGCCTCTCAAGTGCCCGTTGCCCTTCGCCGCCGGAGTCCATAGTATAGTTGTTTACATAGAGATTGATGTGGCTCATTATAACCTCATCCGAGAGTTCCTGGCTGTGGCGCCTGACATAGCCCAGAGTCTCATTCGTGTTGGCGTACGCATATGAGATTGACGCCATTATCGCATTTTCTATCTGTGCGCGTGTATGGGGGGGAATGTCATTTTTTGCCGCAATCACGCCAAGGGGAATCGGCAGGCCGGTTTCCTCTTCCCACCATTGCCCCAAATCGGCCACTAAATTAAGGCCGTAGTCCTTGTACGTAAACCTGCCTTCATGGATTATCAGGCCACAGTCGGCTACCCCATCCCTAACGGCGGGGATTATCCTATCAAACGGCATCACAATTATGTCCTTCCTTAGTTCAAAATCAAACAGGCTGGCAAGGCAATAGGCGGTCGTCATTAGCCCAGGGATGGCCAGCCTTTTTCCCCTGAGACTTGAAAATCTCTCCCTTGATACCAGAAGAGGCCCACAGCCCCGCCCCGCGGCCCCGCCGCTCCTAAGCAGCGCGTAGCCGCCGCTGATATGTCCATAGGCCGCCGCCGACAGCTTAGTTATGTCCAGACGCCCCTCAAGGGCCATCTGATTAAGCGTCTCGACGTCCTCTATGTGCCCGAGAAAACTAATCCCCCCGCAATCTACCTTTTTATGGACAAGGGCATAAAAGATAAACGTGTCGTTGGGACAGGGCGAATACCCCAATGTCATTATGTTGCCGGACGTGTCCACTACCCCGGCGGCCACGATAAAGACCTTCCACCAAGGAGATGAAGGTGAATATGAAACACGCTCTGCCCCGCGTCTTCATTACAGTTCATCACCAATCTAAACCCCTTGCCAGCAATGCCCCGCTCCCTTGCTATCTTGTTTGCCACCTGAAACATGTGGCCGACAAGTGCATTGTCCGTGTCAGCGATGTCAAGGCTGGTCGGGATGTGTTTTTTCGGTATTATGAGGACATGGACGGGGGCCTTTGGGTTTGTGTCCTCAAAGGCAACCACAAGGTCGTCTTCATAGACAAGCCTCGCCGGTATTTCTTTATTGGCTATCCTGCAAAATATACAGTCCATACTGTGCCTCCCGATATATCTGTGCCATAAATATACCACAATGCGGGTGGTTTTATACAGAATAATATTGACTATACCATCAGGATGTTACTAAAATACCGCAGCAAGGGTACTATTATATCGGATCGCCAGAAGGGGGTTGATGTGGATACGACGACTGAAACGTTGGTTGTAAGCCGGAGTAAACTCAGATTGTTGCCATGTCTGTCGCGCCTTGGCGCTGATGAGTTTAAATCAATTGAGAGTAAGGCCTTTATCAGGAAAATAGCTAAAGACGACATGCTTTTTTCCTCGTCCGACGAGCTAAAATACATATTTATTGTAGTGTCAGGCTCCATTAAATTATTTAAGGCCTCTGAAGAGGGCAGAGAAATAGTTATAAAGACAATGTCCACCGGAGAACATTTCTGCTGTGCCCCGCTGCTCACGGACAGGAAACAAATGGTAAGCGCTATTGCCCTTGAAGACTCTTCGATTATATATATACCTGCTGAGATGTTTCTCGAATTGATGTGTGACGGCCTCAGCGGACAGGGTATTAAGATGCTGCAAACGCTTTGCGGAAAGGTACAACATCTGTCGAAAATGGTCGAAACCATGACATTCAAAGATGTTGAACAGCGGGTGCTGTCGTGTATATTAGGACTGGCCGCGGGGAAATCGCCTTCTGACAATATTGTCTTAGTAGATATCACACATCAGGAACTTGCCTCAATGACAGGCAGTGTCAGAGAGGTAGTCTCCCGTGCAATGTCAAAATTAAAAAAATCTGGGATTATCCTTGAACGTACCGCGGGTGGATTCAAAATAGATAAACAGCTTGCTGTTGATTATATGAAACGCCTCGATGCTCGCGTGCGCCGTTGCGTAAAGGAGGGCTGCCCAACAATAAAATAAACAACCGCCGGGTAGGGCAAACTCAAAAGATTAAAGGATTAACGACGAAGGGGGGGTAACCCCCCCCTTCACCCCGTAAATTTCGCCGCGCTCTATCCCCTGGGATTGGGCTGCCGCTCGTTGGCGGCCTCAGCACTCAAATACTCCTCAAAACTTGTCGCAATATCGTCCCACAGGAAACCCCTCGCGTAGTTTCTCCCGTTTTCGCCAAGCCTCGTGCGCGTGGCGTTGTCTCTTATCAGTTTTAACAAGGTATCAGCAAGGTCAGCGCTGTCACCGCTTTTGAAAGATAGCCCAATGTTGTTTCGCTCAACAAAAGAAAGCTCCTCAATGTCGCTGGTCACCACTGGCACCGCGCACGCCGCAGCCTCTAAAATACTCACAGGCGAGGATTCGTGCCGCGACGGCAGGACAAATATCATAGCGCCGCTAAGCAGGGATTGTTTGCCGGGGCCAGTAACAAATCCGGCGTATCGTATTTTGCCTGCCACCTCCGGCGGGACCTTCGCAATCAGCGCGGAGACCTTGTCAAATTCATATCCAGCAAGGATGAGTTTTATATTGGGAAGTTGCTTGTTTATCTCCATAAATGCCTCAATTAACAGGTCGAGTCCCTTGGTGTAGGTATCTATTCTGCTGAAAAACAGGATGTATTCATTTAGGGAGGCGGCAGGGGTGGCCTCCAGAAGCCTCAAGTCTATACCGTTTGGGATAACCGTATGAGGTAGCCCCCTCATCCCGCGCCGCGACATCACCTTATCTCTGGTCACATCAGAAACGAACATCAGATTCTTATATAGGGAGGGGTAAAAACTCTCCACCGCATACATAGGGATAGAATAGAGTGGGTTGAATTTCTTTATTGAGTGATGCTCCATTATACCCTGTATTTGCAGGACAACGGGGGTTGTAGTGAGAAGTGTGGAGAAAAACGGCGTGGAAGGCAGAAAGTTCTCAACTATCACGTCATAATCCCCTCCGTGTTTTTTTACGAATATGGATGATTTTATGGTATAGGACAGGACGCTCTTAGTAAGACTATTGCTTTCAGCGCCAACGAATTTGTGGTCTAAGCCTTCAATAAGGCCGTCCCTTGCCCCCGGGTATTTCATACACAAAAGGGTGATCTCGTGTCTGCCTTTGAGCCTCTTATAAATTTCGTACGCCCGCACCCCCGCCCCGCCAAATCCAAACGGACTGCCCAAACTCTCATATATAATCTGAAGTATTCTCATAGATACGAAGTATTCTCGTCAGTGAGGTTCATGTTTAATATATTTCATAATAAATAAGAGGAATCTTTCTTCGTACAGCGTGCTGTTTTCGAAAGCTTTAATAAAACTTACATTGTTGTACATGGCAAGTGAATCCTTTGATGGGGGATATGTAAGGACAAGGAGTATGTCTTGTTTTTCCATGAGTAAATATTGCCCGGCATATTTGAGTATATTCGAAGCGTTGACCCCCTCGCGTTTGTTGTCCCATATGATAAAGGTGGCATGTCTTTGTGTTACGGGATAGTAGATGGGGCGGTTTAAATAGGCCGCAACACCGCTTACCGCATAGTCCTTATCTCCAAGTATAGGCATTTTGTCCAATCCATTGTCTTTGATAAATGTTGCCGTTTCCCTATTTGCCGAAAAGGGATAGAGGTAATTCAGCGTGTTGGCGGTAACCGCGGCAATGACATTCACTACGAGGAAAGCCGTAAAGATAGCGCCCCTTTTGTCTTCAATAAATTTACAGATTTTGAATTCACATATTTTATTTAGGACGCCGGAATTGCCGGAATTAAATGGTTTGGCCGCATAGAGATTTGAGAGCCAGACGGCCGAGACAAAAACAATAAAGTAATGCCCCCAGTGTCTTATAGACCCGCCATAAATCGCATAACTAAACAGGACTATCCCAAACGTCCCGACAGTATAATAAAACAACGCGAGGCGGCGGCGGAGAAATAACGTCAAAGAGAAAATCAGCAGGATGATGGACAGCACAACTGTCGCCTTTACCGCGTTAACTGGGTCGGCAAACAGATGGGAAATGAAATTATGCCCCCAGAAGTGCATGTTGAACATAGGTATCGGTACGTAGGCACGCCAGATAAAGGCGACGGCCTCAAGAAATTTTGTCAGCATCACGAGCTTGTTGTCATGAAGAAATGTCGGATGATACCAGACAGAATCATGCGGCGGGTGCATCTGTGCCGCCGAGACTAAAAGGCCGAAGGCAAAGATTATGGCCCCGGCGGCAAACTGCCATTTCGTTTTTGTGGAAATAGGGGAGGCGGTATCCTTAAAGAAAATTAATTCAAAGAGGAGCGTGAGGGCTAACGCAATCGCTATAACTGCCCCGTAGGGGTTGGTTTGGCAGAGAATGAATAAAACTATTGATAGATGGATATATTTTTTTTTGACGCCTGGGCGGAACCCAGGTCGAAACATAGACATAAAAATGAGCAGCAAGAGCAGCCCAAAAGCGTAGTTCCGGCTGATTACGCAGTACTCGAAAAATGGATAGTATCCGAAGATGAACAGGATTTTCTGGAGCTTCGTAAATGGCGCGCTCCGCAATGCAACATATACGGTGCCCACGGCAAGGGCAAGGTGAAATATTTGCATAATCAGAGGGTTTGGAGTTAGCCGGGACAGGGCGTACAGGGTCACAAACCAGAGGGCCGGATGTCCCTGATATTTGATATTATTAAACAGCTCACTAAGTGAAGACGCATCCCGCGCCATCATCCAGGCCTCAAGCTCATCGCGCCACATCACATGGTGCAGAATATTAAACAGCCCAAGGGCCACAAAACAGAGGACGCAGCCAAAGAGAAACTTGTTGTCAGGTGGGCTGTTGTCGAAGATTAATGTATCGTTAGGCATTGCACGGTGGCCAGCGGCAGCATTGAGTACTTTTTCTTTTTTCAAGCTTTTTTGTTTACCTCGCGGCACTGTTATTTCCCTTCTCTAACAAGCATGTGGCAATGGCCGCAATCCCCTCTCCCCTGCCTATAAACCCCATCATCTCGTTTGTCTTTGCCTTTATGTTAATTAAACCGGCGGAGATACCGGCCCCTGCGATGGCATTTTTCATGGAATCAACATATGGCCGCAGGCGAGGCCTCTCCGCTATGACTACACAGTCGAGTGAGGTTAGCTCAAGGCCACACCCTGAGACACGGTCAACAACGGCAGCGAGCATGGCGATACTGTTGGCGTCCTTCCACCTTGCCTCTGAATCGGGAAACATCATGCCTATGTCGCCAAGCCCGGCCGCCCCAAGCAGCGCGTCTATGATGCTGTGGACGAGGACGTCGGCGTCGGAGTGACCGGCGAGGCCCTTTCCATCAAAAGGAATCTCCACACCGCCGATTACCAGCCGTCTGCCCTCTGTCAGGCGATGTGAGTCGTAGCCTATGCCAATTCTCATCGCCGCCGTTTTACTGTGACTGAGAGTAAATAATCCGCGAAGACGATGTCCTCCGGCGTCGTTATCTTGATATTGTTATAGTCGCCGGGGATAATCCTTATCCTGCCGCCATAGTGTTCCACGGCTGATGTGTCGTCGGTGAAGTTCAGCCCATCGGCGGCGGCCCTTTTATAGGCGTCGAAAATTCTTTCGTAGTGAAACACCTGAGGCGTGGCAACCGCGGCAAGCACCGCCCTGTCTAATGTTTTTACCGCAAACCCGTCTCTTACCTCTTTTATCGTGTCCTTTAGCGGCACGGCGGAGACCACACCTTCGCAGCCGTCCAACGATTCAAGGGAGGAAATAATAAGCTCCTGAGACAGAAAAGGTCTCGCGGCGTCATGGATAAGGACTACCGAGTCCTTGTTGTCTATGAGTTTAAGGGCATTGAAGACCGATTCCTGGCGCGTTAGTCCGCCGCGGGCGATTTTTTTTGCCTTGCTGATGCCATATTTTTTGATAAGGGCTGCGCCAGCCGCCTTATCGCTGTCCTTAAAGACAACTATTACCTCGTCTATGCTCCACGATGTATCCAGTATCTCCAGCACCCTTATCAGAACAGGTCTCCCGCCAACGGGGTGGAAGACCTTGTTTGTGACAGAGCCAAATCTGCTGCCCGCTCCTGCCGCGGGCACTATCGCCGTTGTAAACATGCTATTCCACGTTGGGCTTGGAGAAAATCATTCTCCCCGCCGTCGTCTGCAAGACGCTGGTTACTATGACCTCAACGTTCTTGCCGATGAGCTTTCGGGCACTCTCCACCACAACCATCGTGCCGTCGTCCGTGTAGGCGACCCCCTGGTTGGATTCCTTGCCCTCTTTTATTATAAACACCTTCATCAGCTCACCGGGCAGGACGACCGGCTTGAGGGCATTTGCCAACTCGTTGACATTCAGCACGGGGACTTCGTGCAATTGGGCAACCTTGTTCAGATTGAAATCGTTCGTTATGATTTTGGCATTCATCACCTTGCCCAGCGCAACTAACTTGGAGTCCACCTCCTTTATCTTAGGAAAGTCCTCGTCAATGATTCTCACTGTAATCCCCGATAGTTTTTGCACCCTGTGCAGGACGTCAAGCCCGCGCCGTCCACGGCTTCTTTTCATGGAATCCGCAGAATCGGCTATATGCTGAAGCTCCTGCAGTATGAACTGTGGAACTATAAACACGCCATCGAGAAAGCCGGTGTCGCAGACATCGGCAATCCTGCCGTCAATTATCGCGCTGGTATCAAGGATTTTAAGATTTTCCTCGCCCCCCTGCCCCCTGAAAAGCCTCATAGTGCTCGCGATGGAGAGATTATCGCCCTTTGAAAAACCGATTAACAGGCCGACGTACGATGATATCGAGTCAATTGTGGTTGTTATGAGCTGATTGTCCTTTATCAGAGACCGCAGTGGATATGTTACAAGTTTGGCTATAACTATCCCTATAAAAAGCCCTATAAGTCCGCCTATTATCTTACCCATGCGGAGCTTTCTGAAGAAAAACTCCGAGCCTAACACCAAAACTCCGGCCATTGCCCCAACGGCAGGGCCTTCAAACGTGTACCCATAAGGATTAATCAGGATGTAACCGCTTATGACAAAGACGACAAAAATAAAAATACGCAATACATTTGTCATTTACTCATTCACCTCCCGGCTTTTAAGATACTACCGCCGCGCGAAACACGCGGCACACAGGCTCACCGATTATTTTATTACAGACGGCTATATTATTTCTCATGCTTTTTATTATAATAATCGAGTCGGTGTGTTGTAAACTGTGAAAATAAAAAATATTTGCAAACAGCGAATTGTTTTTAAAATAACCGGAGGTGTAAAATGCTAAAAAAGTATCTTCTTGCGCCGGGCCCCACGCCGGTGCCGCCTGAGGCCCTTGCCGCTATGTCTATGCCGATGATTCATCATCGCGCCCCTGACTTCATTCCAATCTTTGACGCCGCAAGGACTGGCCTTAAACATCTGTATCAAACCAAAAACGACGTCCTCATCCTATGTTCCACAGGCACGGGGGGAATGGTCGCGGCGGTCACGAATTTTTTCAATCACGGCGATAAGGCCGTCGTGGTCAACGGAGGAAAATTCGGCGAGCGCTGGATTAAGATATGCAAGGCCTTCGGGCTTGACATCATAGAGATAAAGGTTGACTGGGGCTATACGCTAAACCCCGCGCGCCTTGAGGAGGTTCTCAACAAAGAGCAGGGTGTTAAGGGCGTCTTTGTTCAGGCCACTGAGACCTCAACCGGCGTAAACCACGACATCAAGGCCATCGCCGGCATAGTTAATAAACATGGCGAGGCGCTTTTGGTTGTTGACGCGATAAGTTCCCTCGTTGCCCATGATTTAAAGACAGACGCATGGGGCATAGATATTATGATTGGCGGCTCGCAGAAGGGGTTGATGCTCCCGCCGGGGCTGGCCTTTATAAGCGTGTCTGAAAAGGCGTGGAAGATGGCTGAGACGTCTAAGATAGAGAAGTTTTATTTTAATCTTAAGGTAGAGCGGCAAAAGCAACAGGACAATCAGACGAATTTCACCTCTGCCGTGACGTTGATAATCGGCCTTAATGAGTCAATAAAGATACTTGAAAGGGAGGGGCTGCAAAACGTGTTTAAGCGCCATGCCCTGCTTGCCCATGCCACGCGAGAGGCCGTTAAGGCCATCGGCATGGGGCTGTATGCGAAGGAGATGCCAAGCGACGCCGTAACGGCCATTGAGGCCCCTGAGGGCGTGGATGGCCAGAAGATATACAAGGTACTGAGGGAAAGATATGGCGTTACCGCCGCGGGCGGGCAAGACCAGGCCAAAGGAAAGATATTCCGCATCGCCCATCTTGGCTACTCAGACAGATTTGACATAATAACGGCCATCTCGGCCATAGAAATGACTCTAAAGACGCTTGGCGCACCGGTAACGCTTGGCAAGGGGGTCGCGGCCTGTGAAGAGATTCTGCTGTAAAAAAACCATTTTTGGGGGTATTGCCTGATGAGAGTACTTGTAAGTGATAATATATCTGACAAAGGGGTTGAGATATTAAGAAACGCGTCGTTGGAAGTTGACGTAAAGACCGGCATGACGCCGGACGAGCTAAAGGCGTGTATAGGGCAGTATGACGGTATAGTTATCAGAAGCGCCACCAAGCTGACGGCGGACGTGATAGAGTGTGCAAAGAATTTAAAGGTAATCGGGCGTGCTGGGTCCGGGCTTGACAATGTTGACAAGGCCGCCGCCACAAGCAAGGGAATCGTCGTAATGAACACACCCGGGGGCAACACCATTACCACAGCCGAGCACACGATTGCCCTTATTGTGTCTCTTGTGCGTAAAATTCCCCAGGCCACTCAGTCTATGAAGTCTGGCAAGTGGGAGAAGAAGAAATTCATGGGCGTTGAACTGTTTGACAAGACCCTCGGCGTTCTGGGACTTGGAAACATCGGCTCTCAGGTGGCAAAGAGGGCGCTGGGGCTGAATATGAGGGTGATATGCTATGACCCTTTTTTAAATGAGGAACTTGCTGGCAATTTGGGCATAAAGAAGGTCTCGCTGGACGATTTATTCGCTGGTTCCGATATAATAACGGTACACACGCCCCTGACGAGTGAGACAAAATATATTATAAACAAGGACTCAATCGCGAAAATGATAGACGGCGTGAGGATAATCAACTGTGCGCGCGGCGGGATAGTTGATGAGGGTGCCCTGTATGAGGCGATAAAGTCCGGGAAGGTAGCCGGTGCCGCCCTTGATGTGTTTGAGAAGGAGCCGCCTGAGAATTCCCCGCTTTTGTCCCTTGATGAGGTCATTTGCACACCTCACCTTGGCGCCTCTACCCATGAGGCGCAGGAAAATGTGGCGCTGGCGGTGGCCGACCAGATAGCGGATTATCTGGTACACGGTACGATTCGCCATGCGGTCAACTTCCCCTCCATACCGGCAGACCAGGTCAATACCCTTAAGCCCTACATAGATTTGGCTGAGAAGATGGGTTGTTTTGCCTCACATTTCATGGACGAAGAGGTGAAGGAGATAAGCATAGAGCTAAGGGGCGAGGCGGCTGAGATAATGAACGAACCCGTTAAGATAGCCGCTGTAAAGGGGTTCTTAACGCCTGTCCTTGAGCATACAGTGAACTTTGTCAATGCAACACACATAGCAAAAGAGCGCGGGATAGTTGTTAAGGTGACGAAAAATGCCGACGCGGGCGACTATAACACGAGGATTGATCTTGTAATAAAGTCGGCGAGAAAGGACTTTAATGTCTCCGGCACATTGTTCAGCAAAAGAGACCCGAGGATAATAGCGATAGATAATTATATAATCGAAGTAATCCCCGAAGGGACGATGTTGTATATAAACAACAACGACAGGCCGGGCGTCATAGGCAGTATCGGAACCCTCTTTGGCCAAAGCGGTATAAACATCGCAAGGATGCACTTCGGAAGGGAAACCAAGGGCGGTATGGCCGTATCAGTAGTCAGCGTAGACGGAAATGTTGGCAAGGATATTCTGGACAAGATAACAAAGCTGCCCAATATAATAGAAGTAAAGAAAATAACGATGAACGGTTGAACCTTCACGGAGGGGTGGTGACAAATACGGAGGAGCAATGGCAAATATCATAATAGTAGGCACACAGTGGGGAGACGAGGGCAAGGGCAAGATAGTGGACTGCCTGACGGAGAAATCAAACGTGGTGGCTCGATACCAGGGCGGGCACAATGCCGGGCACACGGTAGTCATAGGGGGCGATAAGTTTATCCTTCACCTGATACCATCAGGTATTTTACATAAAGACAAGTTGTGTATTATCGGCAACGGCGTGGTGGTTGATCCATTGGCGCTGATTACGGAGATAGAAGAGCTAAAGGCCAGAGGTGTTGCGGTAATGGAGAATCTGAAGGTGAGTAAAAATGCCCATCTGATAATGCCGACCCATGTGTCCCTGGACTTATCAAAGGAGCTGAAAAAGGGGAGTAAAAAAATCGGCACAACAGGGCGCGGCATAGGCCCGTGCTATACAGATAAGGCGTCGCGCTCAGGCATCAGAATGCTCGATTTGTTTTGGCCTGAGCAATTTAAGGAAAAACTCAGGGCAAACGTTGCCGACGCAAACTATATGCTTGGGCAATTCCCTGACACCAAAAAATTAGGTGCCGATGAGATTTATAATATGTATATGTCCTATGGCGAAAAACTCGCCCCATACGTTGATGACACGGACATAACGGTAAACGAGGCAATAAAAAGCGGCAAAAGCGTCCTGTTTGAAGGTGCCCAGGGCACACTGCTTGACGTTGACCACGGCACATACCCGTATGTAACATCGTCAAACGCCACGGCCGGTGGGGCAATGACCGGACTTGGCGTAGGCCCTAAGTGTATAGATGAGGTGCTGGGGGTTGCCAAGGCCTATACGACCCGCGTGGGTGAAGGCCCGTTTCCATCGGAACTCATGGGGCAGGAGGGCAAACTCCTCAGAGAAAAGGGTGCCGAATATGGGGCTACTACGGGGAGGCCGCGCCGGTGCGGCTGGCTCGATTTCGTAGTTCTCAGGCACGCCGTGAGGGTTAACGGTCTTACGGGACTTGTAATCACAAAGCTCGACATTCTTGACGGGATGGACAAGATAAAGGTATGCGTTGGTTATAAGTATAAAGATAAACTGTTAAAGGATTTTCCAAAAGAACTGCCCATTCTTGAGGGCTGTACGCCGGTTTACGAGGAGCTTGACGGCTGGACGGGACACACTACCGCGGGTGTTCGTTCGTATGACAAACTGCCCCAAAAGGCAAAGGACTATATGAAGGTGATAGGGGAGACGCTTGGGATTCCCATTGCTATCGTCTCAACGGGGCAGGATAGAGACGATATAATTTATAGTTGACGGCTCAATGCCATCATATGCCAAAATCATGGAGGGGATACTTGGCATACTCTTTCCGTCGCTATGCCCGGTATGCAATAAACCCTCCGATGAGTTGGCGACATCCCCGATATGCGGGGTGTGCTGGGCGAACATGAGCCGTCTGCCCGCTAACGTATGCGGTGTGTGCTCTAAGCCCCTGCAGGTTGAGGGGATTTCTAAGTGTGGGGATTGTTATGCGGAGAAACCGTTTTATTCGACCATAAGGGCGTACGCGCGATTTTCTGGCGCCATGAAAGAGGCGATACATCTGTTTAAATTTTCAGGTGCAAGGAGGCTTGCGCGACCATTAGCCGAGCTGCTTAAGACAATCGAAATACCGGAGGCCGACTTAATCGTGCCCGTTCCACTGACAAAAAAGAGGCTTACAGAAAGGGGTTTTAACCAGAGTCTGCTCCTTGCTAAGGCCATATCGGACTTCACCCAAATACCCCTTTCATATGATACGCTGCTGAAGGTAAAGGAAACCCCTCATCAAACCACGCTCAGGGCGACGGAGCGGGCTAAATCTCTTAGGGATGCCTTCAAGTCGGCCGTAAGCGTAAAGGGTAAAAAGATAGCAGTAGTGGATGACGTTATGACTACGGGCGCTACAATAAACGAATGCGCGAGGGCACTCATAAAGGCCGACGCCATGAGTGTCTTCGGCATCGTCGCAGCCCGCACCGTACTGGAGTAGTCCAATATTTTGCCAAATACTTTGCTTAGAACAGGACATTTCCGCTTTGCTATGACACTGCGTGGAATGCACCCGGGCAACTTGACAAAACAGGTTCTATTGATTATTATACCAGCATAGCGTATGGCTTTAAATATCTGCCAGTCGTTTACGATTGGAACAATACAATGGAGGGGTTTATGGCGGTAAGTTACAAGGATTTGGGGCTGGTCAACACAAAAGAGGGGTTTCAGAAGGCGGTTAAAGGCGGCTATGCCATACCCGCTTATAATTTTAACAACATGGAGCAGTTGCAGGCAATTATCATCGGTTGCGCTGATAGCAAATCGCCTGTGATACTTCAGGTATCAAGTGGCGCCAGAAAATACGCAAACCAGACGTTATTGAGATTTATGGCCATGGGTGCGGTTCAAATGATGAAAGACATGGGCGGAAGCATCCCCGTCACGCTTCATCTCGACCATGGTGACAGCTACGACCTCTGCAAGTCTTGCATAGACACGGGGTTTTCATCTGTTATGATAGACGGTTCTCATCTGCCGTATGAAGAGAACGCCGCCCTGTCAAAGAAGGTTGTCGAGTATGCCCACGCGCATGATGTCACAGTGGAGGGTGAACTGGGCGTGCTTGCCGGAATTGAAGACGAGGTATCACACGAGGTAAGCCACTATACGAAACCGGAGGAGGTAGAGGATTTTGTCAAAAAGACCGGCGTTGACAGCCTTGCCATCTCAATTGGCACTTCCCACGGCGCTTACAAGTTTAAGGTAAAACCTGGTGAAGAGCCACCGCCTCTTAGATTTGACATCCTTGAAGAGGTGGAAAGGAGAATCCCGGGATTTCCGATAGTCCTTCACGGGGCATCCTCTGTCATGCCTCAGTACGTAGAGATGATAAACAAGTACGGCGGCAAAATGGACGACGCCGTGGGCGTATCCGAGAAGCAGCTTCGCAAGGCCGCCACCTCAGCCGTATGTAAAATAAACATAGACACAGACGGCAGAATGGCAATGACGGCTGTAATAAGAAAGGTATTCGCCGAAAGCCCGAAGGAATTCGACCCGCGCAAGTATCTCGGCCCGGCCCGCGACGAACTCATAAAGATGATCAAGTACAAAAATGAAAACGTCCTGGGGAGCGCCGGAAAGGCAACTTACTAGGGCATGTCATGCCAGATAGCCAGATAGCCAGATAGATTGGATGGGCCGTCGGTAGTTTCTGATACAAGGTTTTATGGAGAGGGTGTTGAAAGACACCCTTTCTGATTAGCAACTGTTGCTCAACAATACGTCAGCTCTGCCGCTCCGATTATGCCGGCGTCCCCGCCCAGGGTTGAGGGAATTATTTCCGCCTTGGCAAACAAGTACTTAAAGGCCGACGCCGCAGCCGTCTTTATGGCCTTCCTCACGTATATGTCCCAAGCCCCTATCAGTCCGCCCATCAGGATTATCGCGTCAGGGCCGAATATGTTTATATAGTTTGCTATGCCTATGCCCAGATAAAATCCCGCGGTCTTGAATATCTCTATCGCCAGTGGGTCTCCCTGTAACGCGTATTTATAAATATTGGCCGGTGTTATCTCGCCGCCGCTGTCCTTCGCCATCATCGTCTCTCGTTTCAGTTCAATCGCCTCCATAGCAACCGTGGTCATTGCCCGTGCTGAGGCATAGGCCTCAAGGCATCCCTTTCCGCCGCAGCCACAGAGTCTGCCTCCAGGCTCAACGATGACATGCCCCAGCTCTCCTGCTATGTTCAGGAGTTTCCGGTTATATACCACACCTCCGCCGATACCCGTGCCCAGTGTCAACATCACAAATGTATTTAAATCTTTCCCCGCCCCTGAGACGCTCTCACCAAGGGCGGCCATAGACGCGTCATTTCCCATGTATACCGGCGTGTTAAATCTGCTTTGCAGTATCCCAACGAGGTCTATTTCATTTAATATGGGCAGATTCGGGGCAGACAATATCTTTGTCCCGTCAGTAAGCCCCGCAACGGCTAGTCCTATCCCATTAATCTTATCCGAGAACAAACGCTCTATGGCCGCTATCAGGCTATCTATGACGTTGCCGGTTGACGATACCGTTATTCTTTTAACAATCTCCCCTTCCCTTGAGACCACGGCCACGCGAAGGTTCGTCCCACCCAAATCCACTCCTATCGAAAATGGCTTGCTCATCGTCCAGTCTCCTTTATGCGAATAATATCCTCTCAGGACTAATATACAATATTAAGCAAACAATATACACGCCCCCTGTTAAGGATAAATAATAGTTGATTGCAACAAATAATACTTGACAAAATTAGTATACTATTATAAAATAAAAGTATGTTAAGACTATCTACCAGATGTCAGTACGGGGTGAGGGCGATGTATGAGATAGCCCGCGGGTATCCGGCGATGCCGGTTACGATAAAGGCGATATCTGAAAAACAGGACGTATCGGTGGCATTTCTGGAGCAGATACTGGGAAAGCTCAGAAAGGCTGGCCTGATAAGGAGCGTAAAAGGGCCTGGGGGCGGATATATGCTCAAGGCGGCGCCGGAGGAGATTTCTATAGAGGAGATTCTGTTGATACTTGAAGGTCCGATAGCGATTACCGCGTGTGTGACTCAAGAGGATGCCGCAGGGGGATGCGTAAAGGCTGACCACTGCGTAATACAGCACCTGTGGAAGGCACTGGGGAGACAGATAGAGGAGTTTTTGAATACGATAACCCTAAGGGACCTCCTCAACGGGAGGCATTTCAGCCCGATTTTGCAGCGCGGGGTTGAGGACCAGGAGGCGGTGTGCCGCTGAAATTCGTCGAAAACGTAAAGGCGGACGTCACAAGCGACATAGTCTATATGATGTGTCCGATGCACTTGTTGAAGCTGGAAGAGCACATGAAAGAACTCCACAAGGGTCAGGTGCTTGAGCTGCTCACCGATTATGACGGCGCGCTTGAGGACATACCGGCGTGGTGTGACAAGACGGGGAATGACTTTCTGGGGATAGACGAAGAGGATGATTACTATAAAATATATATCAGAAAAGGGGGCGCAAATGAGCATTAAATACTTTGACCACATAGCGTCAAACCCGTTGCTGCCAGAGGTGCTGGAGGCGATGATGCCGTATTTTAAGGAGCAGTATGGCAATCCGATGAGCATGTACGACCTTGGAATGAACGCGAAACAGGCGATAGACACGGCGAGGGAACAGGTTGCTGGCCTGATAAACGCCAAGCCGTCGGAGATAATATTCACCTCTTCGGGGGCGGAGAGCAATAACTTCGCGCTCAAAGGGATGGCCCTTGCCAGACAAGGCGATGGCAAACACCTGATTATATCGAAGGCTGAGCACCATTCAGTAATGAACACTGCCCGTTCGCTCGAAAAACAGGGCTTTGTTGTCACCTATGTGCCGGTAGATAAGGATGGAATGGTTGACCCTGAGACGGTAAAAAAGTCAATAACGAAAGAGACGACGGTTATATCTATAACTCACGCCAGCTCAGAGGTTGGCACAATTGAGCCGATAAGGGAGATAGCCGCCATCGCTGGGGAGCACAAGATAGGCTTTCACACGGACGCGGTGGCAGCGGTGGGAAACATACCCGTAGATGTGAAGGACTTGGGTGTGGATGCGTTGAGCCTGTCAGCGCACCAGTTTTATGGCCCTAAGGGTGCGGCGGCAATGTATCTGAAGACAGGGCAGCGAATCCTGCCGCTTATATACGGGGGTATTCAGGAGGGTGGTCGGCGCGCGGGGACAGAAAACGTACCGGCGATTGTTGGCATGGGAAAGGCGGCGGAGCTGGCGGCGTTAAACCTCACCGGACGTATGGCCCATGTGCGACAGTTAAGTGACAGGCTGACAGAGGGTATACTAAAGATAGAAAAAGTACACGCCACCGGACATCCGACGCAGAGGCTTCCCGGCCTTGCGAGTTTTGTGGTTGAGTACATAGAGGGAGAGGGGATGCTGCTTCTGCTCCTTGCAAAGGGGATATATGCCGCGAGTGGTTCTGCGTGTACATCAAAGGCGCTTAAGGCATCGCCAGTATTGCTGTCAATGGGAGTGCCGACATCAATGGCCCACGGCTCGATAGTATTCAGCCTTGGGATAGGGAACACAAAAGAGGACGTAGAATGCTGTGTAGAGGAATTTCCACAGATAGTAAAACGATTAAGAGACATGTCGCCGTTTGCCAAAGAGGGCTGGGGAGCTATCAAGGCAGAGGACGCCAGTGAGGAGGGTGCATAAATGTATAGCGCAAAACTAATGGATCATTTCACAAATCCAAGAAACGTAGGGGAAATAGCGGATGCCGACGGCATAGGCATGGAAGGCAATCCAACATGTGGTGACGCGATGAAGCTGTTTATAAAGGTGAAGGACGACGTGATAACAGAGGTGAAGTTTCAAACCTTCGGTTGCGGGGCAGCCATAGCGGTATCGAGCATGATAACGGAAATGGCGAAGGGCAAGACACTGGCGGAGGCCCTTTCAATAACGAAGGAATCTGTGGCAGAGGCGTTAGACGGGCTGCCGCCGCAGAAGATGCACTGTTCGAACCTCGGTTCGGACGCGCTTAGAAAGGCCATAGAGGACTACAGGTCAAGACAGGCGCAGGGTTGATTTTTCACAGCGAAAGTGCTATAGTGTAGATTCGCTGGCAGTGTGCAAAGGCACTACAGCGAAAAAGGAGAGGTGGCCGAGCGGTCGAAGGCAGCCGCCTGCTAAGCGGTTGTGGGGGTAA